>URFB01000163.1 GCA_900547045.1 uncultured Mollicutes bacterium | reverse complement strand
AGTCAGCTTGAAGATGCTTAATACTTACACTGCTTTTTTCTATAAATTCATTGAATTCTTTATGAAGCCCATTTAATGTATTTATATTATTTCCCTTGTCTTTTACATAGGCACTAAAAGGAATTTGATTCAATTGACAACCATATTTTTTAGCAAAGCTTGTAAATCCCAACGCCTGATTTGTTATCATAAGTTCATTTTTTTAATTTGATGTTTTATTATATTATAATTTTCAATTTTTTTCTATCAACTCCCGCAATTTTCATTACAGCATTACCATAATCATCAACTGCTGTAACAACACGGACATTTAATCTTGAAATTCCACGCTTACCACCTGAATCATTTCCTCTTTTTTTGAAAGGTCTAGGCATATTTTTAGGTTTGGCTTTTTTTAATGCTATTTATTCATTTTATAACAATATTTATTTTCAAATTTTCAATTGGTTCTTAAAAAAACTAAAATAACTAAACTAAAGTATAAATTACAACTTACAATATAATATATAAAAAAGCATTTATATCTAAGAAAAAGCTAGTATTTAATGAATTTAGGATATGAGTTGATTAGCATATTTTAATCATTAAACGAAAATTTAAAAAAATTGGCACAAATGTATTGACAGTGCTAATTTAAAGTAGTACAATATATTTGCACTTGAGGATAAGGTGTGCTAAAAGAGGTGATTGTATGTTATCAGACAGACAAAAGCTAATCCTTAAGGCTATCATAGAAGAATATGTTGATTCAAACGAACCTGTTGGATCAAAGGTATTAACTGAGAAGCCTTATCTTGATTTCTCTTCTGCAACAATCAGATATGATATGCAGGACCTAGAGGAAAAAGGATATTTGGAAAAAACTCATACCTCATCTGGTAGAGTACCATCGGAGCTTGGCTATAAGTACTATGTTGAAAATCTTTGTACAAGAGATGATGACATTGTATCGTTATATCCAGTTATTGATGAGTTATTTGATAACAAGTATTATACACGTGAGAATGCTTGCCAAAGAGCAGTTGAACTCTTAAGTAAAATGACAGGACTAATGACAATAATGCTTGGCTCAAGTGAAAATTACTCCACAGTAAAAAAGATGGAAATTGTTCCTTTAAGCGAAAAAGATGCTGTACTTCTTATTGTTACAAATGCTGGTGCAGTTCAATCGCAAAGAATAACAATTCCTCATGGCTTTAAGATGGAGGATTTACTAAGATTAATTGACATGTTTGACAATGCGATTTATGATCACTCAGTTTATGAAATCAATGAGATTTTATCGAAGGAAGCTATGAAGCCTCGTATTCGTAAAATGGTTGATTTTAGAGATGATGTCTTGTCATTCCTAATTAAAGGATTTTCAAGATTTCAAACTGGCGAGTTCTATCAAGCTGGTTTAACTAATATATTTAATCAGCCAGAGTTTCATGATCATGATAGTATGACAAGGATTCTTCAATTAATTGACAACAATTCAATGATTGATTTGATGAAGGATTGTGGAAGCGGACTTACTGTTAAGATTGGTTCAGAAAATCTTAACCGAAATATGCAAAAGTGTTCCATCGTATCCATACCTTATTACATTGATGATAATGCGTTTGGTACAATTGCTTGTATCGGACCAATGCGTATGCAATATAAAAAGGTTTTACCTTTAATTGAATATGTCGCAACATCAATGCGAAAACTATACAATAGATAGGAGCGATAAAGTGGAAGATAAAGAAATAAAAAAAGAAGAGGCTAAAGTAACTGAGGATGCCACAAAGGATTTTGAGACAACTGAGGGTGCTAAGGAAGCCGGTAGTGAAGATACAAAGAAAAAGGTAAAAAAATCTAAGCAAGAAATCAAGATTGATGAGCTTGAGGCTACGCTTGAAAAGCTTAAGGCTGATACTAAGAAGGACCGTGAGGCATACCTATTAGCAAAGGCTGATCTTGAAAACGTTCGTAAAAGAGTTGAGGAAAATGCGATAATTGATCGTAAGTATGCAGCTATGGGCCTTGTTTCAGATTTGATTGTTCCTGTTGATATGCTTGTTAAGGCTTCATCAATGGAAACAAAAGACCCACAAATGAAGAATTTCTTAATTGGTTTTCAAATGATTGCTAACCAAATTTCAACAATTCTTAAAAATGATGGATTGACTGAAATTGAGGCTTCAAAAGGCAAGCCATTTGATCATAATATCCACCAAGCAATATCTAAGGAGCATGTTGAGGGTGTTGAGCCTGGACAAATTCTTGAGGTATTACAAACAGGATATAAATATAAAGATAGACTTATTAAACCAGCAATGGTTAAGGTTTCAGAATAATTGTAAAGGAGATAATATATATGTCAAAGGTTATTGGTATTGATTTAGGTACAACAAATAGTTGTGTATGTGTTATGGAAGGCGACCAAGCTAAGGTTATTCCTAATGCTGAGGGTGGACGTACTACTCCATCTGTTGTAGCTTTCAAAAATGGAGAAATTATCGTTGGTGATGCTGCTAAGCGTCAAATGGTAACTAACCCTAATACTATTTATTCAATTAAGCGTCATATGGGTGAAGCTAATTATACAGTTGAGGTTGAAGGTAAGAAGTATACTCCACAAGAGATTTCAGCTATGATTTTACGTGATTTAAAGAAGTCAGCTGAAGCTTATCTTGGTGAAAAGGTAGAAAAGGCTGTTGTAACAGTTCCAGCTTACTTTAATGACTCTCAACGTCAAGCAACTAAGGATGCAGGACGTATTGCTGGTCTTGATGTAATTCGTATTATTAACGAGCCAACTGCATCAAGCTTAGCTTATGGTATTGATAAGACTGATAAGGAACAAAAGGTTCTTGTATTCGACCTAGGTGGAGGTACATTCGATGTTTCTATTCTAGATCTTGCTGATGGTACATTCGAGGTATTATCAACTGCCGGTGATACTCATCTTGGTGGTGATGATTTCGATCATGCTATTATGCAATGGCTTGCTGATGAATTCAAGAAGGAAAATGGCGTTGATTTAATGGCTGATAAGATGGCTCTTCAACGTTTAAAGGATGCTGCTGAGCAGGCTAAGAAGGACCTATCTTCATCAACATCTACAACAATTAATCTACCATTCATTTCAATGGGAGCTGCAGGTCCACTTCACCTACAAAAGACTTTAACTCGTCAAATGTTTGATACATTAACTAAGGATTTAGTTGATCGTTGTCTTGTTCCTGTTAGAAGAGCATTATCAGATGCTAAGTTAACTACTAAGGATATTGACCAAATTCTATTAGTTGGTGGTTCAACTCGTATTCC
>URFB01000162.1 GCA_900547045.1 uncultured Mollicutes bacterium | reverse complement strand
CTTATTTCTATTATTTTTCCTTTAATTACAATTAAATAACCATCCATTTTACTAATTTGAAGCTTTGACCCACTTATTAGAAAGTGCTCAAGCTCAATTTGATCATCAAGTACCTCCTTTAGTTTTTCGTAATTTTCAATTATAAGCTCATCTGACATCCAATAAAGCTTATCTCTTTTTTGCACTTTCCCACCACTAGATTATATGATAAGAACGAAAAAAAATTCATCTTCCAAGGAAAATGAATCTTTTTTTTATAATATTAGGAATAATAGCCATGCAAGACCATAATAAATAGCAATAGCTAAAAGGTCATTTAGAGTTGTGATAAATGGCCCGGAGGCAACTGCTGGGTCAACATGAAGCCTTGTAAGTAGGATTGGCACAAAGGAACCAACAATACTTGAGGCAGTCATAGCTACTAAAAGGGAAATTCCTACAATGCCGGCCGCCTTTAGACATTCATATACCATGAAAGGATCACCCTCAACAATTGGTTGTTTACGAATGCATAGGAAGGCAAAGACGAAAATAAAGGAAACAAGGCCTAAAATTAAACCATTTAAGGCACCAACTCTTAGCTCCTTTAGAATTGTTTTTCTATAAACATGCTCATCATTTTGATCAGATATAACACGAATTGTAACCGCAAGGGATTGTGTACCAACATTACCAGCCATATCTAGGACCATCGATTGGAAGAATACAATTGCTGGTAAAACCGCAATAACGGTTTCGAAGGTTGATAGCATCATAGAAACTAAAAGGCCTAAAAACATAAGGGCAATTAGCCAAGGAAGTCTCTTTTTAATTGATGAGAAGGTTGACTCATCCAAATCATCATTTTCCGTTAAACCTCCGAGCTTAGCATAATCATCCTGTAGCTCTTCGCCAACGGATTCGGTAATATCATCAGCTGTGATAACACCAACAAGCTGATGATTATTATTTAAAACGGGAATAGAATCTAAGCCGTATTCCTTAATTTCATTTAGACAATCACTTACAAGAGTGGTTGTAACTAAGGTTGGATATGATGTTTTAATTATATCATCGAGATTAGTATCTTCACGAGCAATAATCAAATCACGAAGGTCAATTGAACCATAAAAGACATTATTTTCCTTAACAACATAAATAGTTGATACATTATCATTATCCGCAGCCTCTTGAATTAGCATTCTCATTGCCTGCTTAACAGTTGAGCCGTAGGAAATAGAAATATAATTAGTTGTCATCTTAGAACCAATCATATCATCATCATATGATTCAATTAGATGAATATCATCCTTCGTTTCATTATCCATTAAATCGATGATTTTGATTTTATCCTTATCATCTAGCTCATCTAGGACATCGACCGCATCATCGGCATCCATTTCCTGAATAATATCGGCAGCCTTATCATAATCTAGCTCGTCAACATAGTCATCTACATCCTCTAAATAGGAGAAAACCTCTGCGGTTTTTTCATTACCAAGGATTTTATAAAGCTTAATACGCTCTTCCTTTGTAAGCTTTTCAACAACATTGGCAATATCACTTTCATGATAATCATCTAACTGACGCTGCTTTTCCTCGGCTGAAATATCACTATCAATAATTTTTTCAATTTCAGCTTCATAGTCTCTTTCATCCTCAGGCTTTAATTCTGACATAATTTCACCATACCTTTCTTTAAAAAAAAGCCCTTATTAAGGGCCTATATTAGAAGTCAGCTAAGGAAAGGGCAATCTTCATCATATTAGTGAATGAATTTTGACGTTCCTCTGCTGTTGTTACCTCATGAGTAATGAATGAATCAGAAATTGTAAGTAAGCATGTAGCACGCTTGTTAAGATATTTAGCAGTTGCAAATAAAGCAAATGACTCCATCTCAACAGCACCACAGCCATGCTCGTCTCTTACAGCTTCCCAGCTAAAATTAGGATTTGGATGGTAGAACACATCAGAAGAGTGTGCACGACCCTCTTTAAGTTCGATACCAAGCTTCTTAGCTTGTTCATGTAGATATGTATTAAGCTCACAATTTGAAGATATTACATCATCCTCATAGCCAAATGCTACCTTAGCAAATGTAGTTTCACTCCAAGCGTCCTTGATTAATACTGTATCATATACAGCTAAATCCTTAATATAAGCACCAGCTGAACCAATACGAACAATATTTTCAACGCCATAGAATGAATATAGCTCATAAGCGTAAATACCTAAAGAAGGCATACCCATACCAGAGCCCATAACAGAAATTAGCTTTCCGTTATATTTTCCAGTATAGCCAAACATATTTCTTACACCGTTAAATTGAACAACATCTGTTAAAAAATTGTCTGCGATAAACTTCGCACGAAGAGGGTCTCCTGGAAGTAAAACGGTTTTAGCAATTAAGCTCTCATCGCTGCACGCAATGTGTGGAGTAGGAATATTAGTATTGCTCATTCGAATGTCCTCCTTCTACAATTTGAACACCACATGATGCACCAATTCTTGAAGCACCAGCATTAATCATTTCATCAAATTCCTTCTTATTGTGAACACCACCAGAAGCCTTAACACCCATATCAGCTCCTACAGTTTCACGCATAAGCTTTACATCGTGGGCAGTTGCTCCACCAGTACCAAAGCCAGTTGAAGTCTTAACGAAATCAGCACCAGCGCGCTTAGCACACTTGCAAGCCTCAACCTTTTCTTCATCAGTTAAATAGCATGTTTCAATAATAACCTTAGTTGTAACACCATTTGCAGCGTCAACTACAGCCTTAATGTCCTCATAAACATAATCCCAGTTATGAGCCTTAGCCTCACCAACGTTAATTACCATATCAACCTCATCAGCACCATCAGCGATTGCACGTGTTGTTTCATAAGCCTTTACATCCTTAGTATTAGCACCTAAAGGGAATCCTATTACAGTACAAACTAAGACATCACAACCACTTAATAGCTCATGTGCAAATGAAACCCAATAAGGATTAACACATACGCTCTTAAAATCGTACTTGTTTGCTTCGGCACATAAATTTGCAATTTGCTCACGAGTTGCAGTGGCCTTTAACAATGTGTGATCGATATACTTACTATCTTTCATATTTATTCCTCTTCTTTCTTTATTTTTTTATAAGTCAAGGACTTGCGCAAAAGGAACCTCCTTAAGCGCTACCTTTACCTCATCAAACTTAGCTTTTAAAATAATCTTGCGAGCTTTCTTGAAGTTTTTTTCATCAACCATTAAAACATCATATAATCTTGCATCCACAAGACCTAAATATTTATCAATTTTCTTTTTTAAATCCTCATAGGAAACAATGATCCTACTTGAA
>URFB01000161.1 GCA_900547045.1 uncultured Mollicutes bacterium | reverse complement strand
CAAAAAAAAATTTAGTCATTTTTAGTTTTTAAGCCAATTCCATCATATAAAACCCTAAGACGACTATGCACTGGCCATGTAACTGCAATTACACAAGCCGAAATTAAGGCATTAAAGGGAATAACAGCTAAAATAAAATATTTCCAAATATAGTTATTTAAATTAGCGTTTAAAAATTTAGGCATAAGACCAACAATTGCCTCCTCTGGAAATCCGGCTATATGAATATAGCCAGGAAGGGCAAATAAATTAGATACAAGTCCTCCTAAAATCCAAAAGATAAATGAAAATAGGAAGGTGAATACATTTTTATTTTTAAATAGCTTCATTCCAAGGAATGTACCTCCAATAACAATTGAGGCTAAAATTAAATCTGTAATCTCACCAACATATACTGTACTTGTAAAGGGAAGCTTAATTAAGAATCTTAAAAGAGCAATTCCTAAGGCATCAATTGGTCCTAGCATAAATAACCCTATAAAGATTGGTAGCATGGAAAAATTAATTTCCAAAAAAGAAGGGAAGAATGGTAGTGCAAATTTAGGACCTACAATATAAAGCACTAATGATAGGGCAGTTAAGATTGAAATTAGTACCATTCTTTTAATAATTTTTTGATTTTTACTCATTTTTTTCTCTTTTCTAATAAAAAAGACTGCAATGATATCATTGCAGGGCGAAAAAACTATTTTTTGTTATTTTTTCTTCTTCCATCCAGACTATACTGTCGCTGCTTGAATTTCACAAGCTCCTGCTTACGCTCGCGGAGTTTACCGCCGATTGGGAATTACACCCGACCCTGAAGACAAATAAATTATAGCATAGCCTGCCTTTTAGGGCAAGCAATATGCATTTATATTACTTTTTAATAATTAAGGATTCTGATGTCATATCAGCTGGCTTTTTAATGCCTAAAAGCTCAAGCATTGTTGGTGCGATATCTGATAAAATACCATGCTCCTTAAGCTCATATTTATTAGATGTTAAAATTAGTGGAACTGGATTTGTAGTGTGAGCTGTATAAGGATTGCCATTTTCATCAAGCATCTTTTCAGCATTACCGTGGTCAGCTGTAATAATAGCTACTCCTCCAACACTATTTAAGGCCTCAACAACCCTACCAACACATTCATCAACAACCTCAACAGCCTTAACTGCTGCAGGAATAACACCAGTGTGTCCAACCATATCGCAGTTAGCAAAGTTTAAAATGATTGTATCATATTTTTCTTCTTTAATTGCATTAACAACCTTATCACAAACCTCATAGGCTGACATTTCAGGCTGAAGGTCATAGGTTGCAACCTTTGGTGAATTAACTAAAATACGATCAGATCCTTCGATTGTACGATCAGAACCACCATCAAAGAAGAATGTAACGTGAGCATATTTTTCTGTTTCAGCAATTCTAAGTTGCTTAAGACCTGCTGCTGAAACAACATCACCATATAAATTATTAAATGATTGAAGTGGGAAGGCAAGAGCGCCCTTAACATTATCTGAATACTTCATCATTGATACAAAGCATAAATTCTTAGGTGCGTGAGTTATATCAAGAACGGGATCAGTTGGGTTCTTAATTAAAGTCTTACATACCGCTGGATTAGATAAAGCAGTTGCAATTTGGATAGCTCTATCAGGACGGAAGTTTGCAAAAATAACAGAATCTCCATCCTCAATTTGACCCTTAGTATCAACAATAAATGGCACCATGAATTCATCAGTTACACCATTTTTATAAGATGCTTCAATACCATCCTTAGCGCTTGCATAAACCTCACCTTGAAGGTTAGTCATTGCATCATAAGTTTTTTGAATACGATTCCAGTTTTTATCACGGTCCATACCATAGTATCTACCTGATACTGTTGAAATAGAAATATTAGTATTGTCTAAAATCTTTTCAATAAAGCTTAAAGCACTTGTAGGTGGTACATCTCTACCATCTAGGAAGGCATGGTAATAAACCTTATCAATGCCATGAAGCTTACATACATTCGCAATAGCCTTAATATGGTTAGTGTGAGAATGAACTCCACCATCTGAGCAAAGACCTAAAATGTGAACCTTCTTACCATTCTTCTTAGCATTTTCAATTGCATTAAGAATTGCTTCATTTGTATTAAATGAACCATCCTTAATTGATTTATTAATTCTTGTAAGTGATTGGTAAACAATACGACCTGCTCCAAGGTTCATATGTCCAACCTCGGAATTACCCATTTGTCCTTCAGGTAATCCTACAGCCTCACCTGAGGCTTCAATAACACAATGAGGATACTTTGCAAATAAAGCATCTAAATTAGGCTTTTTAGCCAATGAAACTGCGTTTCCATTGCTTGCAGGCGCAATTCCATATCCATCCATAATACATAATAAGACTGTATTTTTCATTTTTTTATTCCTCGATTTCTTGAAATTTATTAAATAATATAATATTTAAAACAGTTCTTGTTCCCAACCATTTTAATTTAGCACTTTCAGCCTCGGGATAAGCATTATCCCAAGAGGTTGTAGCCTCATAAAGACCATGAGGCTTAAGCTCAGATTTCATTTTCTGTAAGGCCTCATCAATTTTATCACAATAGGCAAATTTATCATCTAAAAGCTCTAAAATTTCAAAATAGTTTATTGAATCAATCTTAAGCTTTTCAATATAGCTATTACGAAGCTTAATATAGTAATAATAGGCCTCTTGATTAAATTCAATTGCCTTCTTCTCTAAAGCCTGATAAAGAATATGATAGCCCTTAAGCTCAATAAATGATAAGGAATCTCTTTTAAGAAGGTCACTATCAGCTTTAGCAAGTAGGGTTAAAGCCTTACGGTAATAAGGACTACGCTCATCTAAAAGGGCAATCGTTCTTCCTATAAGATCAGGAAGTAAATCTACTGCAAGAAGCTTATTGCGATAGCATTCAGCGCAGGCAAAGCTTAGATTTGACTCATCATAGGTTGAGTATTCGGTCTTCTTATTATAAAGATAATTAAAGGCTCTTTTTACCATTTGCATATTATCCTCATTCTTTAAATCTAAAGACGCAAGAGAAATATAATTTAGAGCCTCAAGGGTTTGATAAACCGTTGAATTAGGATTTAAATTATCATTGTTAAGACCATGCCCAAAGCCACCGTCGCGATTTTGATACATTGTAAGACCATATCCTACAAAATCATTTGGCATTTGACCGGTAACAAAATTATATAAAGCAACATCAATATCACGTCCCTTGTTATACATTTGACGTTCTATTGTTGCAAGCTCATTCTTAGATAGTAATGTCATAGAACAACCTCCTTTTGTATTATATTATAAATCAAGC
>URFB01000160.1 GCA_900547045.1 uncultured Mollicutes bacterium | reverse complement strand
TATATATTTCCAAATAGCTCTAATAGTTGTATAATATTTATAAAAAACGGAGGAAAATGCTATGAAAATTAATGATATTTATTCAGGCTTTAGGCTTGTTAAAAAAACTAAAATTGAAGAGATTGATGCTAACCTATTAGAATTTAAGCATGAAAAGAGTGGGGGAAGCCTAGCCTATATTGAGTGTGATGATACAAATAAGAGCTTTATGGCAGGCTTTAGAACCCTACCTAGTGATTCTACAGGTGTTTGTCATATTATTGAGCATACAGTTTTATGTGGCTCTAAAAAGTTCCCTCTTAAGGAGCCATTCGTAAATCTTTTAAAGGGCTCAATGGCAACCTTCCTAAATGCGATGACCGCCTATGATTGGACTGCCTACCCTGTTGCAAGCCAAAATGATAAGGATTTCCACAATTTGATGGAAACATATCTTGATGCCGTATTCGCACCTATTTCAGTGCTAGATCCTAAGCCTTTCTTACAGGAGGGCTGGCATTATGAGCTCCTTAATAAGGATGATGATTTAACAATTAAGGGTGTTGTATATAATGAAATGAAGGGTGCTATGTCTAGCGTTGATTCTCAGCTTAATGAGCTTATTTTAAAAAGAATGTATAATGATTCAGGCTATGGAGTCAATAGTGGTGGTGACCCTAAGGTAATTCCTAATCTTACGTACGAGGATTATAAGGCCTTTTATCATAAGCACTATCATCCTCAAAATGCTTTATTAGTGTTATATGGTAAAATGGATCTTTTAAGCCAATTAGACTTTATTGATAAGGAATATTTATCTCACTTTAAGGCAAGCGATGATCTTATAAAAATTGAAAAGACTAAGGCTTTAATTGACCTTGATTATGAAGAGGATTATGCAATAAGCAGTAATGAAACAGAAGAAAATAATGCTTATTTAGGAATTTCCTTCGCTCTTCCTGAGGCTTCAAATGTTGAGGAAAATCTTGCCTTCTCTATTTTAAGGGATGCTCTATTTGGTACAAATGATTCACCATTAAAGAAGACTCTTCTTGATTTAAATTTGTGTGATGATATTGATTCATCGATTGATGATGATTGTATTACTCCATCACTTCAAATTAGTATTAAGAAGACTGATAAGAAAAACAAGCAATTATTTTACGATACTATTATTAATGAATGTAAGAAATATGTTAAAAACGGTCTAGATAAAAAAGCATTACTAGCTACTATTAATTTTGCCGAATTTAAGCATAAGGAGCTTGATATGGGTACAATGCCTAAGGGCGTTATTTTTGCTATTTCCTTGATGCAATCATTTAATTATGATATTCCTCTTGAGGATGCTTTAGTGGCTAATAAGTATTTTAAGAAGTTTAAGGAGCTTATTAATGATAATTATTTTGAAAATCTACTTGAAAAATATATTATTAATAGTAAGCACTATGTGATTGTTACTTTAAATCCATCAGCTAGTCTTGCATCTGAAAGTGAAAACCGCTTTAAGGAGCAGATGGCAAGCATTAAGGCCTCAATGTCAGATGAGGAGCTTGATGCCCTTATTAAGCAAACTAATGATTTAATTAAGTATCAATCAAGTACTGACACGGAAGAAAGCCTAAGAAAGCTTCCTTCCTTAGCGGTTAGTGATATTGATTTAAATATTAATAAGCTTAGCACAAGCATTTTACATGATAAAAATGTAACAAAGCTTGTTCATAAATTTAATACTAATGGAATTGGCTATTTAAATCTATATTTTGATTTAAGTACGCTTTCTATTGATGAATTAAATTATGCATCAATGCTTCCTGCCCTATTAATTTATCTTGATACTAAAAATTATAAGGCCTCAGAGCTTCAAAATTTAATTAAAACCTATTTAGGTGGTGTAAGCTTTAGTATGGCTATTTCCGCTAAGAAGGATGGTGGGTCTAATTGCTATCTAAAGCTTCAGGCCTCAGCCCTAGAGGAAAATATAGGCTATATTAGTAAGGCTTTAAATGAGATTATTACAAATACTATTTATGATGAAAAGAAAATAGCTGTCATTCTAAATCAGGCTAAGAATAATACTAAGGAAAGCATTATTCAAAACGGTATGTATATTGCAATGGTAGAGGCTCAGGCTATTGACGTTGAAAGTGCCAAGATACGTTCAAATTTAATTGGTAGTACTCGCTATGATTTCCTTACAAAGGCTATAGAAAACGTTAGTGATTTCAGCCTAAAGCTTCAAAATCTTCTTAAGCGTGTATTTAATAGGAATAATATGATTGCTTCCGTATCTGGTAGTAAGGCAATTGTAGAAAAGCTTGAAAATGAGGCTTCATTGCTTGAGCTTGATGATTCAGCTAATCCTAAAAAGCTTGAGGCTAGTCTAAGCCCAAATAAGCCAAGAGCTTTAATAATCCCTTCTGAGGTTTCTTACAATGCTAAGACATTTAGCCTAAATAAGAGTGAATATGATTATAACGGTGCTTTACAGGTTTTAGCACATATCGTTAGATATGATTATTTATGGAATAGGGTAAGAGTATTAGGTGGAGCCTATGGATGTACTATGCAGGCGTCTAGTATAACTGAGGAAATTACACTTGGAAGTTTTAGAGATCCTAACTGTAAAAATACCTATGATGTATATGATAATCTTGGAAAATATTTGGAAGAATTTAAACCAACAGAGTCAGAATTTAATAGCTATTTAATTGGAGCAATCGGAGCATTTGACCAGCCTGCTTCAAATAGTGTTTTAATTAATAATGCCGATTCTAATTTCTTATGTGGTATTTCGGATGATGATAGAATTAAAACTAAAAAGGAAATGAAGGAAGCTACAATTGATACAATTAAATCATATGCTAAATTATTCAATGAATTTGCATCAAAGGGTTCTTGCTATAGCATTGGTAATGAAAATGCGATAAGGTCTTCGGAAATTTTTGCAGAAATTAAGGAATTATAATAAAAAATAATTGATAAATTCAAAAATGAATGTTATAATTGATTAGAACTTTAAAAAGTATTATTTTTCGAAAAGGTGAAATTTTATGGCAAGATCAAATTCTAGAGGAAGAAATTATACTCCTTTTAAATGGACTAAGGAATTAATTATATTTTTAACAATTTTAGTAGTTGCGATTGTTTTAACTATTGTCTGTTTAATCCCAACTTCTAAGGAAAAATTTATGACTGAATGGTCAAATGCAATTAAAGCTGCAAGTGCAACAGCATTAGATGAGGATCATGTTTTTGAATATATCAGCTTATCTAAGCTTGAGGATAAGAAGAAGGAAGCTACAAAGGATGAGCCATTATTCATTTTATATGGATCATCAGCTGATTCTACAACT
>URFB01000159.1 GCA_900547045.1 uncultured Mollicutes bacterium | reverse complement strand
CGAAGAACTAATGGATGAGCTTGTAAGAGTTAAAGAGGTTGCTAATCCCGATGAAATTCTTTTAACTGTTGATGCTATGACAGGACAGGATGCGGTAAATGTAGCCTTATCCTTCCATGAAAAGCTAAGTGTTACCGGTATTATTTTAACCAAGATGGATGGAGATACCCGTGGTGGTGCGGCCCTATCTATTAAAGCAATGACAGGCGTTCCTATTAAGATAATGTCTACAGGTGAAAAGCTTGATCAAATGGAAATATTCCATCCCGATCGTTTAGCTGATCGTATTTTAGGAATGGGCGATATGCTTTCATTAATTGATACGGTTACCGAAAACGTTGATGAGGATGAAATGATGGACATGGCTGAAAAGCTTATGAGCAACAAATTCAACTATAACGATCTTCTAAAGCAGCTAAAAATGTTTAAGCGTATGGGAAGTATTTCTAAGCTTCTTGGCTTCCTACCAGGTCTTGGTAATGTTAAGCAAGCTATGAAGCAAATTGATGGTAAAGAATTTGACCGCCTTGAGGTTATGATTTCTTCCATGACTGAAGAAGAAAGAAAGAATCCAAAGCTAATTGACCAAAGTGCATCTCGTCGTTTAAGAGTTGCAAAGGGCTCAGGAAGAAGTGTAGCTGAGGTTAATAAGCTTCGTGAATTATTAGAAAGTCAGGTTAAGACAATGAAGAAGATGTCTTCAATGTCAGAAACTGATATGCAAAGAATGGCATCTCAGGTCCAAAATGGTCAAATGCCTGGAGGTATGCCTAAGCAGAAAATGGGTAAAGGTAAAGGAAAGGGTAATTTCCGCTTTTAGATTGGATGTGAAAAAATGCAGCTTATTGCTACATTAAGAAATCTAGAAAGAAAGGAAGAAATTTTATCTCTTGTTGATGGAGTAGTCGTTTATTCAAGCGACTTTTCTTCTTTTAAAATTCTAGGATTAAATAAAAACGAAATAATTGATTTAATTAAATCAACTGATAAAAGGGTAATAATTGATTTAAGCTTTATGCTTGAAAATGAGGAAATTGAGGCTATAACTGATTATGTCCTAGCTTTTAAGCCTTATAATTGTGATTTTATTTGCTCAGATTTAGGTGTCCTTGAAATTCTTGATGAAAACGGAATGTCATCAAGAGCTATTTACGACCCTAATACGCTCATAACAAATTCCTATGATTTAGGCTTTTATTTAAGGTTTGCCTCTAGTGCTAAAATTAGTGAGGAAATAACCCTTAATGATCAGCTTAATATGATTAATAAATATCCTAAAAAGGCTACTAAGCTCTTATTTGGCTACCATTTAATGTTCCATTCTAAGCGTCATTTAATTTCAATGTATCTTAAATTTTTAGGAAAATCATGCAACATTGACAATGAAAGCTCCTATTTAATTGAACAAACAAGAAATGATAAATATCATATTATTGAATCAAATCGTGGTACAGCCTTATTTAGACCCTATTTGCTTGATAGCTCAGCTGAGCTTTTAAGCCTTAATAATTTAAAATACGGTATTGTTAATTCCTTATTTCTTGATGATGAGCACCTAATTAAGGTCCTAAGCATTTATAGAATGGTTCTTGATAAGTCGATTAGTGAGTTAGAGGCTAAGGTCTTAATTTCCAATTTAGGGCTAGAAATTAATGATGGATTTAAATATGAGGATACCATTTACCAAAAGGAGTTGATCAAATGTCAGTAGAACTATTAGCTCCAGCGGGTGATCTTCAAAAATTAAAAATCGCGGTAATGTATGGTGCCAATGCCGTTTTTATTGGTGGCGAGAAGTTTTCACTTCGCTCACGCGCTTCAAATTTTACCCTATCTGATATTAAGGAGGGTTGCGAGTTTGCTCATAAGCATGGCGCGCATATTCATGTAACGTGCAATATACTGCCTCATGAAACTGATGTTGATGGTTTAGTTGAATATTTAAAAGCCCTTGAGGAATGTGGAGTTGACGCTATTATATGTGCCTCACCACTTATTATCGAATCAGTAATGAAATATACTAAGATGGAATGCCATGTCTCAACTCAGGAATCAACCCTAAATTCTAAAATGGTTGAATTTTGGACCAAGCTTGGAGTTAATCGCGTTGTCCTAGGTCGTGAGCTTAGTATTGCTCAAATTAAGGAAATTAAGGCTAAATCAAAGGTCGAAATAGAGGCCTTTATTCATGGTGGAATGTGTGTTTCCTATAGTGGTAGATGTATGCTATCAAATAATATGACTAATCGTGATGCTAACCGTGGTGGCTGTGCTCATAGCTGCCGTTGGAATTATGATTTATTAATTGATGAAGAAAAAATTAATCCCGAGGGTGAATATTTTCAAATGTCATCTAAGGATTTATGCTCTATCTATGATATAAAGGAAATGCTTGATTCAAAGGTTGATTCCTTAAAGATTGAAGGAAGAATGAAAAGTATTCATTATATTGCGACGGTTGTTAAATGCTACCGCATGATGATTGATGAATATGAAGCAACTGGTACAATCAAGGATTATGATTATTATATGAATTTCCTTAAAAAGGCTGAAAATAGATTGACAAGCTATGGCTTTTTAAGAGGAATGACGGATATAAGCGAGCAGCTTTATAATTCTCGTAGTGAAAATCCTACTCAGGATTTTGTAGGAATTGTCCTTGGCTATGATAAGGAAACGAAAATGGCAAAGGTTGAGGTTAGAAATTTCTTCCTTCCGCATTCTCGTCTTGAAATCTTTGGACCTAAAATGAAGGAAAACATTATTCAAATTGAAGATTGCTACAACGAACAAGGAGAAACGCTTGATGCCTGCAGGCATCCTAAGGATATCATTTATTTTAAAACAGACCTTGAGCTTTCCCCATACGATTTAATCCGCACCATTGATGAAGTATAAATTTAAAGATTTAGAGCTTGAGCTTATATATAATTATAAGCCTCAAAACAAGCATATCTACTTAAGATCTAAGGGTAATGTTGTAACCATTAATTCCTTTAAGCGATTTAATGAGGCGGATGTTAATCGCTTTTTAGAGTCGGTATATCCTAATCTTAAGGCGCAAATTAAGCGCGAGGAGGTCATGTCTTCAACAAGACCAAGCATTCATGTTTTCGGGGTAGAAAGATTGGTAATTACTAAGGAAGATAGCTACGATGATGTTTCAATTGATGAAGACGATAACATCATTATTCATTCTAGATACATGGATTATTCTTATAATAAAATGCTTGTATATAATTTTTATGCCAGACTGCTTAAGAAGTATCTTGATGAAAATTATAAGAATTTACTAGCCTATTTTCCTGAAATTAAAAATCCACCTATTATTCATTTTAATACAATG
>URFB01000158.1 GCA_900547045.1 uncultured Mollicutes bacterium | reverse complement strand
TTCTCTGGTAGAAACGTAATCACCATACCTGATTACATATATGCTATTAGAACTACGCTGACAATTATACCACAAAAGAAGCATTTGTCAACAATTTTTTTATTTTTTATTATTCTCAAAATGAGTATATAAAAAAGCTTTGCAAATAGCACTATTTATAAGGTATAATAGTATTATAGAGGGTATTTTACAAGGAAATGGAAAAAATAAACAAAAAACTTGACAACTCTATATAATTTTGTATAATAGAATTGCATTTAGCTAATGCGTACAAATTAAATATTATAGTGTAAAAGGCAAAGCAGTAGAAATGCTGTGACGCAAAGCTATAGGGTCTTTAAAAAAGATAGCCAGTTGTCAGTAAAAGTTTTTAAAACATTTATTGGCAACTTTTTTTATACCTGGAGGTGATTAAATGTCCAAAAAGAACATATATGTCAAAGACGTTTATGGTTCCAAAAAGAAGAAAAATAAAAGGCTTGTTATCTCGCTATGCTTCACTGGTATCTTAGTCACTTTGATTGTAGTTTTGGCATATTTTGGACAAAATGTAGGCTCATTCTCCATTAAGCTTGGTGATGATCTTACCTCTAGGCAAATCTTTCTTTCCGAAAAAGAGGATTTTTCTTGGTATGATTCTAGACTAGAAGCTGCATCTGTCAGGGATGCAAATGTTATCATTTATCCCTTTATAAAGGCTAATGAATGTAAAAAAACCGATGGTGCTAAAATTTGGGATAATAATTCATATATTTCGTATACCTTTTATTTGAAAAATCTTGGCCGTGAAACGGTTAATGTGGCTCAGCAATGCTCAATTTCAGGAAAAAGAGATGGTCTTGAGCTTGTAACCTGGCTTGAATATTTTGAGGATGATGAAGAAGGAATTGTTTATCAGGGTGGTAATGCACCAGATAAGAATACTCATAAATATTTTGAAAGATATCCAGATACTATTTCTTATGACCTTGAAAACATGGTAGCCTATGAGAATAAGATTTATGATCTTAATCCTGGTGATGTTAAAAAGTTTACTTTAATTACCTGGGTAGATTCAAATGATCCAGATTTCACTGAAAGCATATTAGGTGGTTCAATTAGATTTGAGATTTATTTCTCATTATTCAGAAGGTGATAATATGAGAAGAAAACTTATTGTATTATCATTATCAGTTATTTTGCTAATTGGTACGGCGGTAACTGCTACCTATGCTGCATATCTTCAGGGACTCAGTGCATCAGTTGGAAATCTAGAAATGAACCTTTATACGGATAATTATTCCTTAGTATCAATTGATGGGGTTAATTTTAAAGAGAATTTAAGTAAGGATGAAATTTATAAGGCGGTAGTAGCTGCCTATAAGGGCTATAGCGTGGGAGCTGATGGTAAATTCTATAATGGAATTAATGAGGTTAAAACATCTGATAATTTTGTTAATGAGGAATTAAAAAAGCTAAGCCTTAGTCCGATCACATCAGGTGATGGTAAATCATTTAAAAGCGTTAGCTATAGTGGTATCAATCAAAGCGTAGATATTGCGAATGGGGCGTATGTTAGCCTAGACCTATATTTTAAGGCTAATGTTGATACTCCTTTTGAGCTATGCTTTAACACAAAGGCTAATAATTATGATGCATCTAGTCAGATAACAGCTATTAAATCTGATGATATCGAGCTTAATGCAAATTACGCTTTTGGCTTAAAAAGTGGCTTTTCATCATATGATGAATTAGGAAGCATAAGCTATTATAAAAAAGATGTAAAAGGCTTTAAAATTAATCCAAGCGATGCAATGCGCTTTTCAACCGTTGTAGAGGGTGAGGCTAAAATATATGAGCCTTCAATTGGCATTGGCTCTTATGCAACAACACTTAATAGTGAGCTGTATGATAGCACATATAAGTCCATAGCTTCAAGATTTGATAGCACTAAGAATGCGGCGTATACTTATAGTATAAATCAAGGAGCGAGCTTTAGTCCGATTAGCTATGAGGAATGTCCTTTAAGCTATCAGGATTTTGATTCACTTGATGCATTAAAAATTGTCTCATTTAGTCAAAAGGGTGAAATTAAAAAGGTAAAATTTAATTTCTGGCTTGAAGGCTGGGACGCGGATTGCTTCGAAGGAATCCAGGGATCAAATATAAATATATCATTATCATTTAGAGGTATGCAAAGTATAGATTCATATACGATTAATTACCATGATGGTGATAATGTTACAAGTATTAAATACCTTAGAAGTGCTCTTTTAGATACTGTACCATATAATATTCCTTATAGGGAAGGAAAGAAGTTCATGGGATGGTATTTAGAAGAATCATTTGACACCCTATTTGATCAAGAAGTACTTAGTACTGATCAGCTAGGAGACGTGTATGCCAAATGGCAATAGTAAAATATAATAAGAGGAGATTTAGAATATGAAAAAATCTTTAAGAAGAAAATTAATTATGTCAGCTGTAGCTGTTAGTGCTGCAGCAGTTGGAACTACGGCATCAACATATGCATGGTTCGTTACTAATAGTAATGTAGAGTCATCTGTTTCTGGAAAAGTAGAAGACGCTACATCATCATTATATATATCTCAAGATGGAACATCATTTAAATCAGGAAGTGTTGATTTAGGATTAAAAAGTTCAAATTTAGCACCCCTTCAATTAACGAATGATGGTTCTGGTCCATATTCATTAAAGGATTTAGATGGAAAAGCAGCCGATTCATCAAACTACATTACATTTGATTTATATTTCTCTGTTCAGCTACAAGGAAATACACCTCAAAAGGTTTTAATTAAAACTAAAGGTGAGGATACAGGAAGTCAAACTCACGTTGCACAAGCAAATGTAGCAGCAGAGGGTGGCTATACAAAAATTGACCTAGGAAATTCATTATGGGAAAATGTACTTAAGACATTAAATGTTCAGGTTGATATAAAAAATGCTTCATCTGTTGCAGAATTGTCAAACGCATCAGCAACTAGTTACTATTATGCATTAAATAATACTAAAGGTACATATGATGGTCTTAAATATTTTAATACGGTTACTGGAGAAGAACATACTAAGTCAAATGTTAAAGAAGTTACAAATTATTTAACTACTACTGAACTTACATCTGAAACAAAGGTTGTTGAAAATACAACTGGTGTTGATCTTATTCCTGAAATAACAGCTTCTGGTTATTATTTGGCTACATTCACAATTTGGATGGATGGTTGGGATGACGCAGCGTTTGATGCTATTGCATCACATACATTCAAGTTGGATTTCACCTTCTCGTTAGCTGATAAAGCAAGTAAATAAGTTTGGAGGATAATTTATGAAAAAAGGTTTAAGAAGAAAATTAATTATGTCAGCTGTAGCTGTTAGTGCTGCAGCAGTTGGA
>URFB01000157.1 GCA_900547045.1 uncultured Mollicutes bacterium | reverse complement strand
TTACAGAACCTTTTTATTAGCGCTTCCTTAAAACGCGCATTTTTGCACTATGGGAACGATTATTATGATTTAATTCCTCCTCAGATGGTAAAATAGGCTTTCTCGAAATAAGCTCAAAAGGAGCTTCTTCTTTAATAACAATAGGTAAGCCATTTGGAATATCAAGAGTCGATTTTTCCTTAAAAATAGATTTACAAATACGATCCTCAAGTGATTGGAAGGTAATTACAACTGCCCTTCCGTCAGGATTTAGCATATCAAGAGCGTCAAGTAATGATTTTTCAAAAACAGTAAGCTCATCATTTACCGCAACCCTTAGAGCCTGAAATACCTGTTTTGCAGGATGGCCCTTCTGCTTTAAAACCTTTTGTGGAAGGGCTGATTTAATAATATCTACTAGCTCAAAGGTTGTCGATATTTCATGTTCCTTCCTTACCTTATCAATTTGAAAAGCAATTTGCTTAGCAAATTTCTCTTCACCATAGCGATAAAAAATTTCAATGAGCTTTGATGTTGGCCATTCATTTACAATGGTCTTAGCGCTTAGCTCCTGATTTTGATTCATTCTCATATCAAGAGGTCCATCTAAGCGATAGGAAAATCCTCTTTCTTCCATATCAAATTGAAATGAAGAAACTCCTAAATCATATAGGATACCATCAATATGCTCAACACCTAATTCATTTAGCTTTTGCTTCAAATTAACAAAATTACTTTTTATAATTGTATAATTACTAGCAACCTGATCCAAAATTTCCTTAGCACGTGATATACCATAATCATCCTGATCAAATGAATATAAATGTCCGCCCTTAAGCTTTGATAAAATTAATGATGAATGTCCACCACCACCTAGAGTAGCGTCAACATAAATTCCATTTTCCTTTATATTTAGGGCATTAACAGCCTCTTCCTTTAATACTGTAATATGTTCTGACATTTTAACACCTCAATAAATTATACCATATTTTATTTTAAAATCCTCCTAAAATAGAAAATAGATGCCTTTAGCATCTATTTCTATTAATTATTCAGATTTTTCTGAATTCTTACTAGCTACGACTTGCTTACCCTTGTAGTAACCACAATTTGCACAAGCACGGTGAGATAATGTTAATTCACCACAGTTAGGACATACAATCATACCTGGAACTGTTAAAGCTGAGTGTGAATTTCTTTGTCTCTTCTTAGTCTTTGAAACACGACGGAATGGAACAATTGCCATAATTACACCTCCTATTATTTTAATAAGTCCTTAAGTCCAGCAAATGCAGGATTTATTTTTTCTTCAGGCTCCTCTTCAATCTCATCTTGAAATTCAACGCCATCCTTTACGAATTTCATTGGCTTTTCAATTAGGATTTCTGATAGAACCTCTTCTCTTGTATCAAGAGTTTGTCCTTCTACTAAGATAAAGTCTCCGTTGTCATAAGTCTCTTTATCAAAAGTATAATATTCACTAGCCTTGGTCTTAATTTTGTAAGGTAAAACTTCAAGCGTAACAGCACACTCAAGCATAAGATTGATTTCAATATCAAGGTCGACCCTATAAGAATCAGGTCCTATGTTTGCAATGGTTTCTACTACTTTAGCTTCTTCTGATGATTTAACATCCTCAAAGCCATTTAATTCATCATTAAAATCATATAGGCATTCTTCCTTATGTGGAAAATGCATTTTTCTTAATTGAGCTAATGTATAACGCATAAAATCACCCTAGCAGTATAATTATAAAGATTACTAATATAAAAGTCAAGTATTTTTATACTTTTTTCTATCAAAAAAAGTCATTTTTTTATAATTTTTATTTAACCAAAAATTTCGGCAAATTTAGATAGCTTAGCTTTAAAATCCTTAAGGCTTTCCTCTGATATTGTAAATAGCCTTTGCTTACCCTTTGCAGGTGCATTTCTTACTATATAGTCAGGATTACCATATTTAGTAACTAAAAGATTATCTCCATCAACCTCAAGGACTAAATACCTTCCGCTACCAGTTTTATAAATATCCCCGGGATTAAGTGTACTTTTAGCAATTTTACTTAAAGCCTTGCTTTCCTTTCTGGCATTTTTTAAAAGAGCCTTTATATCATCATTAAATTTATCAACAAATACTACCTCATTTTCATCTACAATTATAGCCTTGTTTGATAAATAATATGTATTATTTTTATGAACTATTTTAATTTCATTTTTTTCGTTTAAAAGCTTATAAAGAGTTAATCTTTTAGCATCAAGAGCGTAAACTAAATAATTTTCCCCCTTAAAGCTAACAATATCATTTACATCAAGCTTGATTGTTTTAATAATTTGTTCTTTAATTTTAGAATCATCATGCATATTGTAAATGATTTTTGAAATATTAGATAAATCCACCTCATCCATATGCTCAGAAAAGCCCTCGAATGAGCTAGCCTTAAGTTCAAAAAGGCACATTAACAGGGCATAATCACCATCATGGCTTATTAATGAACAGGCTAAGGTATTTTTTTCGGGAATGGCATGGGTTAAGGTATAGCCATAGATTTTTCTATTTTCATATTTTACAAACAAAAAGGGTCTAATTTGATGATTATCCTCAAAAGTAAATTTGTCGCCATATTTTTTTATTTTACACCAAATCACATCACCATAGGAATACGATCTTAATGCTTTTTTCGCTTTGAAATACTTAATAAGTCTTCTAATCATTGGCATTACCCCTTTCCCTCATATTTTATCATAAATTTTAATCTTTGCTAGTAAATTTAATTAGGTGATATTATTTTAATCCTTTTTCTCACTCTTTTCATCAGCTTTTTAAGCATTAAATATTCATCTCTTGTAGCGAATTCCTTTTTATCAACTACTACAACATTCATCTATATCCTAGTGCCGGCCTTATTTATGATGATAATTATCGCAAGAATTTTAAAAGAAAACAAGTATATAAATAAATTTATAAGGCTTATTTCTCCTATTTTTATGAGGATTTTTGGCTTTGAGGTTGAGGATGAGGTTTTTATTTTCTTATTTTCCTTTTTAAGTGGTAATCCAACCTCACATATTTTAATCAATGATTTATATAAGGAAGAAAGGATCTCTAAAGCCGAGGCTAACCGTCTAAGTGTCTCTTTATGCTTTTCATCATTTTTATATTTATACAAAAGCTCTATTTTATTTTTTAAGGAAAGAATTTGGATTATTATTTTAATTTCCTATTTAATACCTCTTATTTTTTTAATTAAGCCTCAAAGAAATTATTCTTCAACTAAGCATATAAGCCCTTCTAATAAAAGGCTTGATTTAAGCCAAATTATCAATGATTCATTTAATAGTCTTATAAGGATTTTTTCCTTTGTTTTCTTTTTTGATATAATTGCATCCTTGCTTATACAATTTTTTAAGCTTGATAATTCTTACTCCTTTATCCTATCAAGCCTTCTT
>URFB01000156.1 GCA_900547045.1 uncultured Mollicutes bacterium | reverse complement strand
GTAGCAAGCAACAATTTCATAGCCCTCAAGTAAGCCTTTTTTGTAGCAATCTACTACTATTTTATTTAAATGACCACAGCCATATAAGCCGATTCTTTTCATAAAATCACCTTGACTTTAATTTTTATAAATTATAAGATAATTATAATAGAATATGGAGGTAAATTCAATGTTTAAAAAATTAGTTATAATTGAGCCGATAAATATGCTTGATACTCATCTGAATATGTTAAATAGCTATGCTAAAGAAATTGTTTATTATAAGGATATTCCTACAGATGATGAGCAAATCATTAAAAGAATTGATGACGCAGACGCAGTATTATTATCCTACACCTCAAAAATTAATCGCTATGTAATTGAGCATTGCCCTAATATTAAATATATTGGAATGTGCTGCTCACTATATTCTAAGGAATCAGCTAATGTTGATATTGATTTTGCAAGTGAAAAAAATATCATCGTAAAGGGAATTAGAGATTATGGTGATGAGGGCGTAATCGAATATATTATTCACGAGCTTGTAGAATTTTTAGAGGGCTACAAGGTGCTTAAATGGGATACATATCCTCATGAAATTTCCAGCCTTAAATGTGGAGTTGTAGGCTTAGGTACAAGTGGTACGCTAATTGCACAGGCTCTAAAGCTTTTTAAGGCAGATGTTTCCTACTACAGCCGTACAAGAAAGCCTGATGCTGAAGAAAGGCTTAATATTAAATATCAGGATTTAAACTCGTTATGTCAGGAATGTGATGCCATTTTCCTAGCACTTAATAAAAATGTTTTACTTTTAGATAAGGAGCAATTTGCCTTAATGAATGGTAAAAAAATCATCTTTAATACCTCAATTGGTCCTGGATTTAAGCAAGAGCCTTTTGAAGAGTGGCTTAAGAAAGAAAATCACTACTTCTTTGGTGATACCCTTCCAACCATTGGTAACACCAAGCTTTGGGAGCTTGAAAATACCTACACAATTAATCGCTCATCAGGTGGGAAATCCTACGAGGCCTTTTATCGCTTAGGTCAGAAGGTAATTGATAATATAAAAAACTTTTTAGAAAAATAAATGATGCATTTCCAAATTCGGAAATGCATTTCTTTTAGTCATATTTTTTAACACTTGAGCCACCGGTTGAGCTAACATCTAAATTAGAGCTATCACCTCTATAATATAGGCATGAGGCTCCTGATAAATCAAATTTAACAATACCTCTAAATGAGATAAAAGCCTGTGAGGCACCAGAAAGACGCCCAGTAGCACGAGCTGCCTCAACATTAATCATATCAGCCTTTGACGCACCTGAGGCCTCAAGTGAAATTCTATCAACACTACCTATTAAAGCCTTAAAGCTTGAGGCTCCAGAAAGCTCTAGGTCAATTTCATCAGTCAATATTTTTGATATTTCAACGCTTGAGGCTCCTGATAAATCAAAGTTTGAATCATTTAATTCAATGCTATTAGCCTTAAAGCTTGAAGCTCCACTAGCCTCTAGGTCTAGCTCATTTAAGGAAAGCCTTTCAATCTCAAGCGATGAGGCTGTGCTTAGATCAATTTCAAGCTTATCCTCTCTTAGAGTACCCTCACTTGCATACATTTGACATGCATTAGCTAGGCTAATATCATTAAAGACACAGTTATATAAATAAATCTCACATGTATCTGTAAGATATCTTTCGTGCGAATTAGCACTAATCCTTAAGCTTGATCCACTTTCCTTTATACTTATTTTTTGAAGTAAATCATTAGAGGCATTTATTACAAGCCTTTGTATCTGACTTTCATCGTTTAAGCAATAAATTCTAGGGCCAAAGTTTGAAAAGCCACTTTTAAGATTGATATTATAAACCTGAAGCTCACTAATATTTTTTAGTTCAAGCTCATTAGTTTCTATTTGACCACTAATTGAAATATCCTTGCTAGTACAGCTTGCAAGTAAAGCCATTGGTAATAATACTGAAGCTAATAATTTCTTTTTCATCTTTCGCTTTTTCTCCTTTTTCCATATACATTCATTAAAACATAAATTACAATTAAAGCTATTGTAGTCAATCCAATTATTAAATAGGAAGCATAGCTTGGTACAATATGACCAAAAAATTTTAAATCAATATCAAAATTAGATTTCATATTAGATACAACCTCGGCAGGAAAGCTTTCACCAAATTTATTTAAAACACCATTCATAAAATGCTGGTGAAGTAAGCCCGTTGCGTAGGTGCCCGGTAAAAACATTAATATTTTTTGAAGGAAGCTTCCAAATTGACTTATAGGCATATAGGCTCCACAAATAAAGCCATAAACAGAGCTTACAACCGTTCCAATAGCTGACATTTGGCCCTGAGTTGATAAAAAATAATTTACAATTGATGATAAGGCTGTACCAAATAAAATTAAGATAAAAATATCTACAATTATTAATAATATGTCAACAAATCTTAAATACCAGCCTACACATGCAAGATATACTAAGCCACAGGCAAAGGCTATATAGCATATAATCATTGTAACAAGACATGATGATATAAAATAACCAAGTGATAGGATAGACTTCTTAATGGGGCTTACTCTAAAATCAGAAATAACCCCTAAAGCTTTATCCTGAATCATTAAAAGATTTGAGCAAAATGAAATCGTTACGCAGCATACTGCAAGCAGGCTTGAAAATAACCAGCCACCTACAAAGCCCTCAATCATTTTTTTGGAAACCTCTATACCCTCAGGTACGGCAGCATTAAATGAATCACGATAAACATTAGCTAAGAATGTAACATATAGCATCATTAAAATAAGGGGTGTAATCATTGATGAGAAAAACATTCCTCGGTCTTTAAAAAATAGCTTAGTATTTCGTTTAACAATATTAACTAACACTTTCATTATAGGCTACCTCCAACAAGCTTTTTACCTGTTATATTTAAAAATACGTCATCCATATTACCTTTTACGATTTCAAAATCCTTAAATAAATCAGGATATTTTAAAATTAGATTTTTAGCCTCATTAGTATTATTAACGGGAATTCTAAAGCCATCTCTTATTTCCTCATATGGAAGACCAATTAAAGCTACATCTTCCTTTTTCACATTATAAAGAGTAATGAAATCTTTTGCGTGCTTAGTTTTAAGATCATGAGGTGTACCCTCACCAACAATCATACCTGAATCAAGTATAACTACATAATCAGCGTCTGAGGCCTCCTCCATATAATGAGTTGTTAAAAATACCGTTAGGCCCTTTTTATTTCTTAATTCATTAATGTTTTGCCAAACAATTGATCTTGTTTGAGGATCTAAGCCTGTTGTAGGCTCATCCAATATTAAAATTTTAGGATTATGAAGTAAAGCTCTTACAATGTCAACTCTTCTTTTTTGTCCACCAGATAGCTTCTTTATTTGACGATTAATATATGAATCAAGCATGAAAATATCACTT
>URFB01000155.1 GCA_900547045.1 uncultured Mollicutes bacterium | reverse complement strand
ATAAATAAAAATACCATTTTCCGTATCAGCACTTATATTATCAAACGAAATATTAGAAATTATGCCAAGTTCATTTTCTTTAAAACGATTTAAGCAGGTAATAGCGATTGGTTCAGCCTTACCCCAGTAGGTAAGTGAGCAAAAGCGACGTAAATCCATTGTAATATTACTAAATTTAATATTTTTTATATTTCCCTCATCCCTTAGCTGGAAGGAAATACCACGATTTGATCTAAGAATTCTAATATCGTGAATATTAAAATCTATAAAGTCCGAAACAGATTCAGTACCAAATTTAATTCCGGCTGATGTTGATATAATAGTACAATTATAAACCTCTACATTTTGACATTCACCATATTTTTTACCATTTCTTGTGCATTTAAAGACAATACCATCATCAGCTGCTTCAATATAGCAATTTCTTATAATTAAATTTTTACAATGGTCTGGATCAATTCCATCACAATTTGCCATTTTTAAATTATTAAAAATATGAATACCATCAATTAAAATATCCCTTGATCCTACCAAATGAACGGTTCAAAAGGCGCTTCTTCTTAAGCTAATATTTAAAATTTTAACATTTTGACATTCCTTAATAAAGATTAAGGGAACACGTGGATAATAGGCTCCATCAATAAAATACTTGGTCTTCTTACCATAGAAATTTTCTTCACTGCCATCAATAATACCATCGCCCTCAATCGTAATATTCTTAACATTTACGGCTCGAATAAAGCCCTCCTTAGGCTCGCCATCGTATTCACAATCCTCAAAGCTTGGCTTATCAAGGCCCTTATTTAAAGCCTTAGATATTAAAAGCTTGGACCTATCATCCGTCATTTTTAGAATTGCATACTTCTCAAAATAAAGGCTAACATTACTTTTTAATATAATTGTACCAGCTATATAGCTATGATTAGCACTAAAAATAACTCGGCCCTGATTTTTAGATGCGTCACTTATCGCTTCATTAATCGCAAGCGTTACATCCTTATATTTTAAAATATAATCATCAACTAAAAAATCCATTTTACACCATCCATTTTTTACTAACTATTTTTTTCATATCTTTTCAAATATTAGGCATCATATAATTGGTGAGCCTATGCAAACAAAAAGAATTATAAGTAGCTCTTTAATTATTTCATCCTTAAGCTATTTAGGAATAGAATTTATTTCTATTTTAAAATCAAGAGCGAGGCTTAAGGGCTATTTTCATACTATATCTGAGCTATCTACGCCCATTGGTCAAAGATATAGTAGCCTTCCTTCAAGCTTTTCTCCGCTTTCTAATATCTTTAATAGTATTCTAGTTATTAATGGTATTATCTATTTTATTGGTATTGGATACTATATTTTAAAATTTATTAAAAAGCCAGCAAAGCCCTATTTATTTATTCTATCCTCGATAACTGGTATTTGTACTATTCTTGTAGGCTTCTTTCATTCTTCAACAAGTCCCAAATTTATTCACTATGCAGCTTCCTTTTTAGTCTTGTTTTGTGGTAATTTACTTATTTTTATACTAGGACTAATTAAAAAAAGACCGTTCTATAGCTATTTAGCTATCATAGGAATAGGAGGAACAGCTCTTTCCTTCCTACTACCCCATAATGTTTATGGCTTAGCAGAAAGAATGGGTATATATTCGCTTCTTATTTTTGAATTTATAACAGGCCTTGAAATGATTAAAACAAGTAAAAATAAATACCTAAAAAATGCGTAATCACACCTAAAAGCACAAAGATATGCCAAATAAAATGCGCCGCCTTCTTACCTCGCATGACAAAAGGGATCATACCTATTGTATAAACAAGGCCTCCGGCTAAAATAAACCAAAAGAATTTAATATTATGCTGTATCCATCCTGGAACAAGCATTAAGGCTGACCAGCCTATTAAAAAGTATAAAGGAAAATGAAGCCATTTTAGGCGACCTGGGCCAAAAATTCCTACCATAGTAATTCCAATTACAATAATAGCCCACATTAAGCAAAACCATACAATACTTAAAATAGGATGATATTGATAAAAATCAATAAGCAATATTGGAGAGAAGGTACCACCAATTAAAAGATATATAGAGGAGTAATCAAATCTACGCCAAATTCTTTTAACCGTAATTCCCCATTTATAGGAATGGTATAGGCAAGACATTGTCATCATTAAAATCATTGAAACGCCATAAAAGATAGCACCCATAAGCATTAATGGGGTTGATGATTTTAAAATTAAAAGAATTAAGCCTAAAACTGCAAGTAAGGCACCAACACCATGAGTTACAGAATTTCCAATCTCCTCTAAAACGGAAAGCTTAGGCGCTTCATTAAGGCTTCGGTAATAATTTTGTTTCTTCGCCTTAGATATTTTTCTTCTTGATTTGATATAAGGCATTAGTCTTTCTTTTCTTTTTTCATATTCTTCTTTTTTCTGGACCTTATTATATTTAATTAAATATTTACCATATTTATTATCAGAGTGCTTTTCTAAGCATTTTTTTATTTTTTTATATTTCATTTTAATCCCACATTTCTATTATCATTTTATTACAAATCAATTCTTTTTACAATTAAAAAAACGCTATTTCTAGCGTTTTTCAAATTGTAATAAATAAAGCTTATAATAATAGCCCTTTTGCTTCAAAAGCTCTTGATGAGTTCCTTCCTCAATAATCTCACCATGGGAAAGACAAATAATCTTATCAGCATGCTGAATAGTAGATAAACGGTGAGCTACTACTATCATAGTTCCTATGCTTTTCATCCTTTGGAGTGATTCCTGAATTAAAACCTCAGTTTCAGTATCAATATTTGAGGTAGCCTCATCTAGAATTAGAATTTGTGGCTTATGAAGAACCGTTCTTGCGAATGATAAAAGCTGACGCTGTCCTTGGCTTAAATTCTCTCCACGCTCAATAACGGGCTCATCAATACCCTTAGGAAGCTTATCAATAAACCAGGATGCATTAACATAATCACAGGCTGATTTAATATCCTCATTGGTAAATGAATCATCATTTAGGGTAATATTAGATCTAATTGTTCCACTAAATAGGAATACATCCTGAAGCATTTGACCAATTTTAGACCTTAAGGATTCAATTTTAATTGAGGTAATATCAACGTCATCAATTAAAATTTGACCCTTTTGAATTTCATAGTTTCTTACTAATAGACCTAAAATGGTTGATTTACCAGCACCTGTTGCACCAACAAAGGCGGCTGTTTGTCCAGGATTAATCGTAAATGAAACATCCTTTAAAATCCAATCATCGTTATTGTAGGCAAACCAAACATTCCTAAATTCAATTTTACCCTTAAATGCTGGAACGTCAATTGCATCTTCTTTATCCATAACCATTGGTGGTACATCAAGGAGATTAAATAATCTTTAAGAGGCAGTGAAAGAATTTTTAAGATTATTTTGATGGGCAGCGATATTTT
>URFB01000154.1 GCA_900547045.1 uncultured Mollicutes bacterium | reverse complement strand
TACTTATTGAATTTACTAAATGCTTAAGCATTTCATAATCTATATTATCAAAAGTATTATAAGAATCTTCTATTAAAACTAAATAACCTAAAATGGCTTGATGCTCGATTTTATAAAAAAGCCTTCGTTTATCTTTATTTATGGAATCTAAAATGACATAGTCAGTGTTATTTCTAAAGGCATTATTGGCAATCGCAATTAATTCTAGCGACCAAACTCCGCTTTTAGTAGATTCCTTATAAACCTTATCCCCATCACTTGCATTTGTATAATATAAAAGCTCATAATTATGGCTTATTACAACCATGGCATTCTTTATATAGGAATTATAAAGATCTAAAAGTTCAGGTAAAGTATAGCAATTTTCTTCTTTTTTTAATAATTCTAAATTCATAATTTCACCATTTGTGCTCATAGCACAATTATATGTAATAATTTTACACCTTTAGTACATTTTATTCAAGCCATAAAAGGATTAAAATATCTACGTAAATTGAAAGGATGATATTATGAAAAAAGAAAAAAAGCCTCTAAATGTAGGAATTTGGGCTTTCTTAAATAAGATTCCTGCAGGTACAATGTTCGTACCACTAGTAATTAGTGCGATTATTTGTACCATAACTGTTGAATGTGGTCTTGGCACAGGAGTAGTAGGCCAGGGACAAACTCTATGGGAATTTCTTGGAAATCCGATGAAGGATTTATTCGGAAAAACCGGACAAATGCTACTAATTGGCTTAATGCTATTTTGTACTGGTACAATGATTAAGCCTCATGATTTTGTTGATGTATTTAAACGTGGATTTTGGCTATTACTTGCAAGATTATTTCCTGCTTATTTGCTTTCTGCTATTGTTTGGTTTACCTGTGGACCTAAGGGCTTTTGTGGTATTGATTTTATCACATTCACTACTGTTGTAACCTCCGCAAATGCTGCACTTTATATGGGAATCATTCCTCCATATGCTGATAATAGTGATAGAGCTGCTTTCCCTGTTATGCTAATATTATCTATGCCATTATTACCATTTATCTTTATTAGCTCATTTGGTAGTGTTGGTGATGCTAGTGGTCAAACACTAACTAAGATTGTACAAATTTTCTCTTTATTAATTCCTTTTATTTTAGGATTTATTCTTGGAAACCTAGATTCTAAAATTAGAGAAATTTTTAAGGGTGGAAATGCTATTATTCTTCCATTCTTAGGATTTGAATTTGGTTCTACCATTAATTTGGTTAATGCCTTTAAGCCTTCTGTATTATTAGCTGCTCTATTATTAACTGTAATCTTCTGGGCAATTACAATGATTATTCCTTATATTGTAGATAGATATTGCCTAAAGCGTCCTGGCTACGCATCTATTGGTAGCTCATCACTTGCTGGTGTCTCTCTATCTATTCCTATTATGTTTTCAAACTATATGTTTAAAGGAAGCATAGGAGCCGATTTAATTTCAAATAGTGTTTCTATTATGGCATTTATTTTGCTTATTACTAATATTCTATCTCCATTCTTTACTAAAGGTATAATGACATATTACTTTAAGCATCATCAAGGAGATAAGATAAGTGATGTAAACAGAGTATTTGGTGAAACACATCCAGAATTGATTTCAAATTTATATGATGAAAATAATAAATATAAAAAATAAGAGAAGAGGAATTTAAAATGAAAAATGTTTTAACACAAGTTGGTACCCTAAATAGTTTAATGATGGGTGATTATTATGCAACCGAAACAGTCGGTGAATTACTAAAAAATGGTAATATTGGTATTGGTACCTATGAGGGATTAGATGGTGAAGCTATTATTCTTAATGGCGTAGCCTATGATTCTCGTGCTGATGGTAAAACCTATAAAATGAGTGATACAGATAAATTGCCTTTCGCAACTGTTTGTAGCTTTGATGAAAATCAAAAGCAAAAGCAAGTCTCATTTGCTGATATTGAAGAATTAAAGAAAAAGCTTGAGGATACTCTTCATAGTAAAAACTATTTTTATATGATAAAAATGGAAGGAGTATTCAAGGTTAAAGCTCGTTCATGCTATAAACAAAATGAACCTTATGAACCATTATATAAGGTAGCTCAGGATCAAAGAGAATATGATTTTGAAGAAGAAGGCTACGTTATTGGCGTTTACTGTCCAAATTATGTTCAAGGTATGAATCTACCTGGCTGGCATCTTCACTTCCTAAGTAAGGATTTAAATCATGGCGGACATATCCTAAAGCTTGAAGGACAAGATATTAGCTATAAGATAACAGAATTAAATGAATGGAATGTTATCCTACCTTATACTAAGGGCTTTGAGGCTTGGGATTTAACCGAGGATTTAAAGGAAAAGACTAAGCAAGTAGAAGGCTCATCTAAAAAATAATATTTAATTAATAGTGTAGATTATTTTTACACTATTTTTTTTGGTTATGCTAAACAAAATGACTAATAAATGGTATAATTTTGCTATTCTTACATAAATAATTGAATAATAAACTTTATAATACTTGCTAAGTGATAAATCCAAGTGTATCCTAGAAAGGGATAAAATGTCTTTAATCAACTAGCTATGGTATTATTGTTTGGTGACGTATTATTTTATGGTTGTTTTTTAAGGGCATAATTATTATTTGGAGGATAAAAATGTTTAAAATAGAAGAAAATAAGGTTGTATATTATGTTGAATCAAAGGCTCTTGCTTACGTTTCATATCCATTTGTTGCAAATAATATGGTAAATATTGATCACACAGTGGTAGATCCATCTCTTCAGGGTCAAGGAATTGCTGGCAAATTGCTTGATGAAGCATATAAGGATATTAAGGAAAAGGGCTATCAAGCTCAATTAACCTGCTCATATGCCATTAGATGGTTTGAGAAGCATCCGGAATGCCATGATGTTTTAGCAAATGGTATTAGAAAATATCAAAAAGAGGATTTTTATGAACTTTATAATCTAACTAAAAATCAATGGGAAAATGAGGTGCCAATGTCTTCAAGCCTGTCTAATTTCATTTATGATTTTTTAGTAAGATATTATTTATATAATAATGAATATAGCTATGTAGGCTTAGAGGAAGGCAAGCTTAAAGCATTTTTACTTGCTAATTTAAAGGATGAGGAAAATGATGCTGAGGCTTATTTTAAGGCTAATCTTAATGGGCTTACTGAAGATGATAAGAAAAAAGCCTATGAATATTTAGATTATATTGATTATAATCATCGAAAGGTTTTATCCCATATGTCTCAAAATAGTATTTATTTAGGCTTAATTGCTTCTAGAATTCATGGAATGGGCATAAAATTAATCGAAAAATTAAAGTTAGATGCTCTAAAAAATAATGTTCATGAAATTTATTTATGGACAGATGAAACATGTAATTATGAATATTATGAAAAGCTTTCCTTCAATTTGATAGAAGAATATATTATTACATTATATGGTAATGAGATTAAAAC
>URFB01000153.1 GCA_900547045.1 uncultured Mollicutes bacterium | reverse complement strand
ACAGTTGAGTTACCGGACAACGCAGCAACAGCTGGCGCACTTCGTAAAGTAGCACCATACGTAAAAGTTGAAAAGCTAATTAATGAATCTAAAAATGGTAGTTCATATACAATTATTTTTATTGGAAATGATACGCAAATTCTTTGCGAGAGTCTTGAAAATAAGAAGAAAGCTATCGAAATTTTATCAGAGCTTAATGCTACAGATATTGCTAGTGATACAGTAGATGCTATTTCTTATGCTCAAGCATATTTTAATGATAATGCTTCAATTAAGACGTATTTAATTAGTGATAAAGTTTATACAACAAAAAATGTTGAACTTGTTAATGTTGCAAGTTCCGATGTTAATTATTCAATATTAAATTGTAATTATAAGCTTCATGCTGCAACTTATAATGAAGATGGTACAGTTAATACACCTGCAAAGCTTCAAGTTACAGGTGAAGTTATAGCTTATAATGATAATACAGATTTAAATCTTGAACTTCAGGTAAACGACTCTATTGCAGCTACTCAAAGTGTTAGAGCTCTTGATAATAATGCTAGTAGCTTTACTTTTGAAATTGAAAGAGAATCTTTCAATAATTTAGAATTGTCTATTTTAAATGAAGATAATCTTGATTTAGATAATCATTATATTATGTATGATTTAGTAGCTGAACATAATTATAAAGCTTTAGTTGTCAGTGAAAATCCCTTCTATATTGCAGCTACATTAGAGGCATATGGTAAGATTGATACAATTGATGTAAAAAATTATGAAGAATATGAACTAGCTACTCCTACAGGCTATGGCCTTTACATTTTTGATTCTAATTGTACCCCTGATGTTTTGCCAACTGATGGGACAATTTGGATGTTTAACCCAACAAAGAGTATATCTGGATCTGGTTTTGCTGTTTTAAATACAAATAAAGAGGTTTCATCTGCTAGCTTAGAGCTTTCTAATGTCTATGGTGAAGAAAAAAACCTTGTTGAAGGTTATATTGATTCTGAAAATTATAAGCTTGTTGTTAAGCGTTATACAGAATATTCAATAAGTCGTAATTTTAAGACTTTGTTTACGTGTGATGGAAAGCCTGCTATTTTTACTGGTACTACAACTGGCAAATCTAAGAATCGTGAAATAGTATTTAGCTTTGATCTTCATTACTCTAATTTAGCGATGAGTGTGAATGCTTTAAGATTATTTAGTAATATGCTAGATTTTTCATTCCCTACAGTTATCAGTTCATCTAACATTACTTCTGGTGATGAGTTAAGCTATAGCGTTTTACCACAAACTAAAAATATGCGTCTTATTGCCCCATCTGGTACGGCATCATATTTAGATTGTAGTGGAAGTGCGGGAACAGTTAAAATTACCGAGGTAGGAAATTATGAACTTGTGGTTTCTTTAGAAAATGGAACGGAGAAGAAATTTAGTATTTATTCAAATTATCCTGAAGATGAGAACAAAAATGATGTTACAGTAGCATCTATTGAAGGTGTTTCGGAAAATAATAATAGAAACGGTTCATTTAACTTAATGACAATTCTATATATTTGTGTTGCGCTATTATTTGTAGCAGATTGGATGGTGTATTGTTATGAACAGCATCAGCTTTACTAATCCTTATTTATTATTTGTTGGTATTGCCTTACTAGCTGTTGTGCTTGTTCCTTTTTTTATATCAATTAAGAAAATAGGATTTAATTTTCATAATATTACATCACTTGTAATTCATGGCGTACTAGCAGTTTTAGTTACACTTGCTCTTGCAGGAATGACTTTAACTTTAGTGATGACAGAAACAGATGTATATGTTCTTGCTGACTGCTCATATTCCTCAATTAAAAATTTGGACACAGTTGACACGTACATAAAGGATTTAAATAAAAATTTACCAGATAATTCTAAGCTAGGTATTATTTGCTATGGCAAGGATTATGAGGTCCTAACTAATTTGGGTGAAAAAATTAGAAGTGTATCAGAAAATAATATTGATGATACCCAAACTAATATTAGACCAGCTCTCGAATATACAACAACTTTGTTTAATGATGATGCGATTAAAAGAATTGTTATAATATCAGATGGTGGTGAAACAAACCAAAAGAGTATTTCAGGTCTTATAAGTGATTATGAAGAAAGAAATATCCATATTGATGCAATTTATCTTGATAATAATTTAAAAGAAGATGCCGATGAATTTCAAATATCTAATGTATCATATAATCCTAAAACTTATATTGGTAAGGATGAAAATGCAAGTATTATAGTAGATTCTAATAAAAAGGTCATGACGGCAAATTTAAAGTTATATCATAATAATGAAGTTGTAAGTACTCAAACAGTAAGACTTGAAAAAGGCTCTAATCAATTTAAAATTAATCTTGATACAAGTGTGGCCGGTACACAGTCATTCCGTGCTGAAATATCAGAATATACTGATGATGAACACCGTGATAAAACTGATACAAATCCATATAATAATGTTTATTATTTTGACCAAGATGTAACTGAGGAGATAAACATTTTATATCTTTCAAATTCAGAAGATAATGGCGGTGCTGAATATAATACATTTAAGGCTATTTATGGTGATGAATCTAAATATAAGATTACAAAGTTTATCAATGATGATATTAATATTCCAGTAACTCTTACGGACTTAGCTAAATATGATGAAATTGTTTTGAATAATTTTAATGTCAATAGTGAAAATTTTAAACAAAATTCAGAGATGTTTGTTAATAATTTAAGCACTATTGTATCCGAATATGGGAAAAGTGTTGTTACAATTGGTAATACCTATGTTCAGGGTTCAACCGGAGATGATGCTTATAAAACGTTAAGCACAATGCTTCCTGTAAATTTTGATAAGGATGCCAATCAAAATCGTTCATATATTATATTACTTGATATTTCTAAGAGTATGTTCCAAGCTGGACATATTTTAGCTGCAAAACAAGTTGCATATAATTTACTAGATTTATTAACGGAAAAAGATCAATTTACTGTTATTCCTTTTTATGGTGATAATATGGAGCTTTTTTCAGGTAAGGCTACTAAGAAAAATATTGATTACGTTAAGGAAGAAATTAAAAATCTTACAGGTAGACAAGCAACAAATATAAGTGCTGCATTAAATGTTGCATATAATAAACTGGTTAATGCTAATTATAAGACTAAACAAGTAATGCTTATATCAGATGGACGTTCTTTTAGTCAGGATGAAACAAGTATTAAAGAAGCAATAAGTAAAATGAAATGGGCTAACATTAGTGTTGATTGGGTATGTGTAAATGAAGAATATCATGATGCAGAAATCCCTGGATTTAATACATTAAAGAGCTCAATTGAAAGTAACGAAAATAATATTATAGGAAAATTTACAAGAATTACGAGAGAAGAGGATGCATCTAGTGCCGTATTTTCAGAAATTGCAGATAAGGTAACTAATATTCATCGAAATGAAGGTAATTATGCGGTAAATGTTGCCATTAAAGA
>URFB01000152.1 GCA_900547045.1 uncultured Mollicutes bacterium | reverse complement strand
AGAAAAGAAGGCTCAAGCTATAATTGAGGCTGCTAGTATTAAGAAAGAAGAGGAAGTAAAATAATGAATGCTAATATTATTTATTTAGGTCAAAGAAGTGTTACACTAGAGATTCAAAATGATTTACCATATTATAATGATTCCTTATATAATGTTTACGTTAATGGTAAGCTTTATATTGAGGGTGGTCAGGTAAATGTTATTTCTATTTATGATTTAATTCCTCAAACTAAATATGAGGTTGAAGTCAAAGCTGAGGATGAATCTGCTGTTGTTGAATTTGAAACTAAGGCTGAATATGTTACTTTAAATGTTAAACGCTTTGGAGCTAAGGGTGATGGTGTTAGTGATGATACACAATTTATCCAAGCCTGTATTAATGCTTGTCCTAAAAATGGTCGTGTATTAATTCCAAGAGGTACATATTCTGTTTTACCACTTTTTTTAAAGAGTGATATTACTATTGAGCTTCAAGAAGGGGCTCATCTTCTTGGTAATACAGATAGAACAAAATATCCTATTTTACCAGGTATGACATTACTTACTGATGAATCCGATGATTATAATTTAGGCTCTTGGGAGGGAAATCCTCTTGATTGCTTCGCAAGTATTATAACAGGTATTGAGGTTTCAAACGTTAATATCATTGGTAAGGGTATTATTGATGGTAATGCTCAAAATGCTGATTGGTGGGTTGACGTTAGAACTAAGCGTATTGCTTGGAGACCTCGTGGTGTTTTCTTAGTTAGGTGCTCAAATATTACATTTGAGGGTGTAACTGTTACTAATACTCCATCTTGGAATTTACATCCATATTTCTCTAGTAATATTCGTTTTATTGATATGAAGCTTATATCACCAAAGATCTCTCCTAATACTGATGGTTGCGATCCTGAATCTTGTGAGAACGTTGATATTATAGGTGTTCATTTCTCTGTTGGTGATGATTGCATCGCTATTAAATCTGGTAAGATTTATATGGGAAGAAAATATAAAAAGCCTTCAGAAAACTTTAATATTAGAAACTGCTCAATGAACTTTGGTCATGGTGCAGTTGTACTTGGCTCTGAAATGGCTGGGGGTATTAAAAATATTAATGTAACAAAATGTATTTTCAACGAAACTGATCGTGGACTTCGTATTAAAACAAGAAGAGGTCGTGGTAAGGATGCCATTATTGATGGAATTTTATTTGAAAACATTAAGATGATTAATGTATTAACACCACTTGTAATAAATATGTTCTATTTCTGCGATCCTGATGGTAAGACTGAATACGTATGGTCTAAGGAAGCTCTTCCTGTAGATGATAGAACCCCATATTTAGGAGAATTCCATTTTAAGAATATCGATTGTACAAATGTTAATGTAGCTGCAGGTGCCTTCTATGGTCTTCCTGAAATGCCAATCAAGAAAATTATTATTGAAAATGTTAATTTTAGCTACGCTTTAAAGCCAAAGGAAGGAGTTCCTGCGATGATGACAGGTCTAAATCCGATGTCAAATCGTGGTTTAATCTTTTACAATGTTAAGGATGTAGTTTTAAAGAATGTCAATTTAGATAACAATCTTGAAAATGAAATTGAAGCTACTAATGTTTCATCTATTACACGGGAATAGTATAATGATGTCTGCCATATTGGTAGACATTTTTTTATTAATGTATATTTTTTTAACAAATAGAAAAAAATGTTTAGTGAAAACACCTATTAATGCATTCGACAATTATTGTAAAAAAAATAAAAGTGCGATATAATATACATTGGAAAATAATAAGAAGAGGTGAAATATTCATGAAAATATTTATTGGCTGTGACCATGGTGGATTAGATTTAAAGAATGTTTTAATCGACTATTTAAAGGAAAAGGGTCATGAAATAACTGATGTAGGCACCTACACTCATGATTCTTGTGACTATCCTGTTTATGCAAGACAGGTTGCACAGGCTGTTAGAGATAAGAAATGTGATCGTGGAATCGTTATTTGCTCAACAGGTATTGGTGTATCAATTGTAGCAAATAAGGTAAAGGGTGTTAGATGTGCTCTTGTTACAGATGTTACAACTGCTCGTCTTACAAGAGAGCATAATGATACAAATTGTTTAGCCTTAGGTCAAAAGAATGTATCTTATGATCGTGCTAAGGAAATTGTCGATGTCTGGCTAAATACACCTTTTTCAAATGGCGAAAGACATATTCGTCGTATCAATATGATTGAGGAGGAATAATATGACTAAAATTACAATTATTGATCATCCCCTGATTAAGCATAAGATGACACAAATTAGACAAAAGGATACTAAAACCAAGGACTTTTATCAATGTGTTCAAGAAATTGGAAGCTTAATGGCATATGAGATTTCAAGAGATTTCCCCCTTAAGGATATTGAAATTGAAACGCCAATTTGCAAGACTGTTCAAAAAACATTAGCAAGTGATATTGTTATTGTTCCTATTTTACGTGCAGGTCTTGGAATGGTTGATGGTATAAGAGAAATTATTCCATCAGCTAAAGTTGGTTTTATTGGCTTATATCGTGATGAAAAAACATTAGTTCCTCATGAATATTATGCTAAGTTCCCAGACAATATTACATCATCTATTGTCCTTCTAGTAGATCCTATGCTAGCTACTGGTGGTAGTGCTATAGCTGCAGTAGACATGCTAAAAAAACGTGGTGTTAAGAACATTCGTTATGTAGGACTTGTAGCGGCACCTGAAGGAATTAAGGCTTTATCTGAGGCTCATCCAGATGTTGATATCTATACTGCAGCTTTAGATGAAAAACTAAACGAGCATGGATATATTGTTCCTGGTCTTGGAGACTGTGGAGACCGTTTATTTGGTACAAAATAATGAAAAATAATTCAGAATTTGCAAAACTTTATTCAGTTGTTACACAAGGATTTGTGACCATTTTGGTTCTTATTGGAATTGGTTTTTTTATTGGTTATAAAATTAATAAAAATGGTCCATGGCCAATTATATTAGCTGTTGTAGGCGGGTTAATTGGCATTGCATCAATGATAATTATTCTTTTAAAGCTTAATCTAGGTGGTGATAAAAATGGACGAGACACATAAGCTCGCAGCTATTGTTGCACCAATATCCTGGATTTGTGCTCTAATTGGCTGGTTAATATTATTCTTTGCTTTGAATAAATCGTGCAGAAGTGCATGGTCATCAAGCTATGTAATAGGTATAATGACAGGCCTTCTTAATTTGGGCTTAATGGTTAAGGGTTCTAAGCATATTCAAAAGAATGCTTTAAATCCGTATAATAGCTCAGTTAAAGTTAATGTAATATATTACATATTAAGAGTTATATTATTTGCTGCAATTTTTGCAATGGTAATAACTGATCAATATATTTTCAATAATGAAGCACCTAAATTTAATGTATGGGCAACGCTCATCGGCTATAGTATTGTTAAAATAGTACTTTTAACCGTTGTTTTGGTTATGAAAGGTAAGGTGAAAAATGAATGATGTCGCGCTTATTATCGAG
>URFB01000151.1 GCA_900547045.1 uncultured Mollicutes bacterium | reverse complement strand
ACAAAGGCTCATGATTATGGAATTGAAAAAATTTATATTTTAAGGTCTGATTTTGTAATGAGCGCTGATGAAACTGATGCTAAGGATAAGGCTAAGCTTAATGAATATAAAGAGGCTTTACTTGGTAAGGATAATGCTTCATCAACTGTTAATTATGATGATATTAAGTCATATTGCCAATTATTTGTATATACTGGTAGCGATGAATATGATTTCAGCTCAAAGGTGCTTATTGATGATAAGAACAATTTAAATGCTGATTTTACAAAGGCTTTAACAAAGTGCTTCTCTAAATATACAAAGAAGCTTGAAGAGCAAAATAATTAATAACTAAACCTAAATTAAATAGAGATAGATTACTATCTCTTTTTAATTGCTATATAAGGAGGATAAAAAATGATAGAAGAGATTAAACAACAAATTAAGGAATGCCTTGAAAAATATTATAAGAATAGCTATGATTTAGATGCTAATATCATTGTTGAGGAGCCTAAAAATCCTGCTATGGGGGATATTGCTCTTCCTATGTTTACAATGATTAAGGCTTTACGTAAGCCTTTACCTGAAATTACTAAGGAAGCTTCAGATGTTATTGCTAAAAACTTTGATGTTATTGATAGTATTAATCCTACAGGACCATTTATCAATATTGTTTTGAATAAAGCTTTAATTTCCGGAAAAATTATTAAGAATGTTTATGACCTTAAGGAAGAATATGGTACATCTAAGATGGGCGATGGACAAACTGTTGTATTAGACTATTCAAGCCCTAATATTGCTAAATCATTCTCTGTTGGACATTTAAGATCAACTATGATTGGTAATTCCTTAAAGCTTATTTTAAATCGTTGTGGCTATAAGACTGTCTCTATTAACTATTTAGGAGACTGGGGTACTCAATTTGGTAAGATGATTGTAGCCATTGAAAAATGGGGCGATCTTGAGCAAATTAAAAAGGATCCTATTAATGAGCTTGGAAAGCTTTATGTTAGAATTAATAACGAAGAGAAGGATCATCCTGAGCTTGCGGAGGAATCACGTGAGGCCTTCCGTAAGATTGAGCTTGGCGAGAAGAAATACGTTGATATGTGGAAGTGGATTCGTGAGGAATCCTTAAAGGAATCTGAGCAAATTTATAAGCTTTTAAATGTTAGCTTTGATTCATATAATGGCGAGGCCTTCTATAATGATAAGATGGATGGCGTTGTAAAGGAATTAGAGGATAAGAGCTTACTTGTTGAGGATCAAGGTGCTAAGATTGTTAACCTTGGAGATTCAATTCCACCTGCTTTAATTAAGCGTAGTGATGGTGGTACTCTATATATTACAAGAGATTTAGCTGCTGTTTTCTGGCGAAAGAAGGAATATAACTTTGATAAGGCCCTATATGTTGTTGGGGGTGAGCAAAAGCTTCACTTTACACAGCTTAAGGGTGTACTTGAAAAAATGGGGCATAAGGATTTAGCTGATTCGATTACTCATGTTAATTTCGGACTTGTTCTTAAGGATGGTAAGAAGATGTCTACAAGAAAGGGTAATGTTGTAAAGCTTTATGATATTCTTGAACAGGCTATTGAGGCTTCTTATAAGCAAATTGAGGAGAAAAATCCTAATCTTGAAAACAAGGATGAGATTGCTCGTAAGGTTGGTGTAGCGGCTGTTGTATTTAATGATTTAAAGAACTTCCGTGGTCTAGATTATGAATTTGATATCAATCAAATGGTTAGATTTGATGGCTTAACTGGCCCTTATTTACAATATACTTCTGTAAGAATTAACTCAATTTTAGCTTCTAATAGCTTTGATGTTAATAATATGGATACTTCCTTATTTATTAAGGCTCATTACTTTGATCTTGTAAGACAAATTGCATCCTTCAAGCAAACCATTGAAAAGGCTGCAAATGAGTATTCTCCTAACATTATTGCTAAATATTTACTTGCGGTTGCACAATCATTTAACAAGTTCTATGCCCTTGAAAAGATTAATGCAACTGAAGAAAAGGTTAGAAATACTAACTTTGCATTAGCATATGCAGTAAGAATTATTATCAATGAAGGTTTAAATCTACTTGGTATTGAACCAGTAGAAAAAATGTAATTGAATTTTATAATGCGACGTGATATAATTATATCACGTATCTGGGGGCGTGGCGGAATCGGTAGACGCGATGGACTCAAAATCCATTGGTAGCGATACTGTGAGGGTTCGAGTCCCTCCGCCCCTACCAATAGTTATAAATAATAGGTCTGATACATTGTATCAGGCTTTTTTTTATGATAATATATCATAAAAAAATAACCAAATTCCAATTTTAATTGTTTTATGTTATCATACATATATAATAGCTTTATAAAATTAATTATATAGGGATTAAAGATATTTTGAAGGTGATAAATTTATGAATGCTGAATTTAAAATTAATGGTAAAATAATTGAAACTAAAAGATTAGTGCTTAGAGCTTTTAGACAATCTGATTTAGATGATTTTTATAATTATGCATCAGTTAGTGGTGTTGGAGAAATGGAAGGATGGAAACATCATGAATCCAAAATCATTACTCAAGAAATATTAAATAATTTTATTAATGATGATAAAGTATTTGCAATAACATTAAAAAACAGTGGTAAGGTAATTGGATCAATCGGAATTGAAAAATATGGTATGGAAGATAGTCTTACTGAATTTACCAAATTTTCTGGTCGAGAAATTGGCTATGTATTATCTAAAGAATATTGGGGTAATGGAATAATGCCAGAAGCTGTTTTAGGCGTTATTAATTATTTATTTAATGAGCTTAATCTTGATTTTCTTATATGTGGTTATTATGATTTTAATAATCAATCTAAAAGGGTGCAAGAGAAATGTGGCTTTAAACCTTATCGTAAGCTTATTATGGAGACTAGAATGGGTACAAAAGAACAAGGTGTTTTAAATCTTTTAATTAATTCTAAAAAAGATATTCATTTTGTTTTTTCACATCCTGAAACATTAATTTGGCAAGAAGATGCTTAACTTAAATAATATTAAAAAAGTCCTGGGAAAAATAAAATTTTTTATCCAAATAACTTAGAATTTCAGCCTATATAGCGTATATTTCAAGCAAAAATTTAAATTTTCGGCACTCAATGATATAATTTTGCTTTCGACAAAGCTTTAGCAAAAAGAGAATTTAAAGTAATTGAAATTAATAGTGATATGATTGATCATATTTTTGATGGTATTAAAAGCATATTTTGTTATGTAGTTAATTATAAATAAATAGCAAAAAGTTTAAAATTATGAAAGCTTTTTTTATCAAAATTGGCATTAATTATGTTATAATTAATAAAATGCATTCTTCAATATTTGCAATATATGCGTTTGACGAATTAAAAGATGTTCTCAAGAAAACTAGTAAGGATTTAAGAAAAGATGAAGATTTATTATGCATTCCTTTTTATATGACAATATTTTTATAAACTGTATTCATTTCTAATTTTGAATTTTGATTACATTTGACTTCTTGTAAAGAACTATTTAAACCAATTTGGCTCT
>URFB01000150.1 GCA_900547045.1 uncultured Mollicutes bacterium | reverse complement strand
TTATGAAAAGCCTTATTAAGTCCTCTTGCGATTATATTAGCTAAATCATTGATATTCATATCAATTTCCTTAGGAGTTACCATAAACTGAATTTTATCATCCTCAGCTACAAAAGGCATTAAATCCTCAAAATTTAAATCCACATTTTTAAGTGCCTCCTCAAAAATAGCCTTTATATCAACTACAGTAGGAACTCCTATAGCAAGCAACGGACAGCCTAAGGTTTTTTGACTAAATTTCTTTCTAAAATTTCCAATACCAGCGCCAGGGCTAATTGAGGCATTATTTATTTGAATGGTATGATTTAGTCTTTTTAAGCTAATAGAAGCTAAAGCATCAATCACAATTATAAGCTTAGGATGAATTTTAGAGGAAATACTTTTAATTACATCAACCGTTTCAAGCCCGGTTTGACTCATAACACCAGGAGCTAAGGCTACAACATTTTGCATATTATCATGCTCAAAATTCATTCTAAAAAGATGGGAGGTTACATCAATCATTTGAACAACCTTAGGGCCCAAGGAATCAGGAGTAACCTCTTCATTTCCTAGACCCACTACAAAAATTAAATCATCCTTTTTAATTTCATATAGGGCAAGATATTCCTTAATCACCTTAGAGAAGGCTTCAATTAGATCATCATATTTCTTCTTATTGACGTCTACAATGGCATCTGATAATAAGGTATAATAAATACCAGCATCCCTCTTAAGCCTTTTGGCATTAGCCTCATCTAGCACAACCTTTGATAAATCAACTGTTTCATATTTTGTATTTTTCACTAGGCTACTATCTAGCCCTGCTTCTTCACAAAGCAAATCTGTTTTTTTCAAATAATCACCCGTATAGCATTATTATTCTCCACAATTAATTCTTTTATCATAAAAATCAAAAATAATTGTAATATTTTTTCATATTATGCTATGATTTTTTAAATAATTGTTGCATTTGATTTAATCTTTTGATATAATTATAGAGCATATAAACGCGCGGAGGTGAATTTTATGGCAAATATTAAGCAACAAATCAAACGTGTTAAGACAAATGAAAAGGCAAAATTAGCTAACGCTTCTTTCAAGTCTGGAATGAAAAGTGCAATTAAGGCCGTATTAACAGCTGAGAATAAGGAAAATGCAACTGCTGCTTTAGCATTAGCTTATAAGAAGTTAGATAAGGCTCAAGCAAAGGGAATCGTTCATAAGAACTTCGTTGCAAGACACAAAGCTCAATTAGCTGCTCACGTTAACAGCCTATAAGAGATAAAAAAACACCAAAAGGTGTTTTTTTTATTTATTAAATTATTTTAATAGGAAAAGCTCAAGGGCTATGCTTTTATCAAGCTGGCCACTTTTTATTTTATAATCAATATCTAGTAAATTATTAACATTACGCTTAATCCGCTCAAGGCTTACATTTTGGCAGGCCTTAATCATATAATAGGCTCTTCCGGGCTTAACATCAAAAATTTGCGCAATATCATTTTTACTAAATCCCTTAGCAAGTAGGCTTTTAGTCTGATACATTTCATTAAATTTATTAACTAAAAGAGCAATTATTTTCGATTCATCCTCATTTAAAACCATTAAATCATTATAAATTTCAATAGCTCTTCTTCTATCTGCTTCAATTACTGCATTTACTAAATCAAAAACATTATCCTCTAAATCCTTACTTACAAGCTCCTTGACATCGATAAGCTTTAGCACATGGCTGTCTGCTTTATAAAGCATAAGCTTTTCAAGCTCCATTTCAACACGATCATTATTTTTATCACATCTAAGGAGCAGCTCGTCTACGGCAGCTTCCCCGTATTTGAAGCCCTCTCTTTTAAGTGCAGCAATAATGTTAGCCTTAAGATCTACTACCTCTTCCTTATCTGAATTAATAATTGTTGTGTTCTTTTCAAGGGCTTGCTTCAAATCGGCATTCATATCCTTAAAGCTATTAATTATAATAACAAAGGTTGTTGTATCAATAGGATTTAAAAGATACTTTTTAAAAGCCTCTATTATTTTTTCATCATAGGCCTCAGGCTTATATAAAAATTTAGGAAATTTACATACAACAATTTTATGTGATGTTAAAAAAGGAATTGTATTTAATGATTCTACAAGCATCGCAAGCGATTCCTCATCTAAATCATGAACATCAATATCATATTCATAATCACACTTTTTTATTATATCATTTAAAACATCATTATTTTTAATGCTAGAGCTCCCACAAATAACATAGCTTTGACCCATAATATCACATCCGTATTTAATATTAAAAAAAGAGGCCTTACTTGGCCTCATCCGTTTTTTTCTTGGAATGGCTTAACGTCAACCATCATGTTTGGCTCCTCACAGATATCCAAGTCTACCTGTAACTCCACCATCTCTTTCTATCTTTATTTTATGCGATGTAAGCGCTTTTGTCAAGTATTTAATTATAATTTTGTTACATCATCTTGGCTAACATTAACTGTTAATCCTACTAAATTTGCATGAAGCATCGCCTCTAGCAAACGCTTAGGATCATCGACAAGAACATCACGACCCTCACAGCCCTCTGTATAGACAATAGGAAGAGGAATTCTTATTCCATAACCCTTAGCCTTTTCAAGTAATCTTAGCTTTCTTGCTTCTGACTCACATAAAATAGGAGTCTTTGTTTGGCTTGATAATTCTAAAATTTGTTTGGTCTTGCCAGAACCACAGTCTCCGTAAATTAATTTCATTTTCTTTTTCCACCTCAACTAGATTATAGCTTAAATAAAGTTTTTTTTAAAGAGTTATTTATTTTTGCTGCAAAACATCATAGCTAAAATCATCCTGATGACCTACAAAGGCCTCTAAATGCCTTCTAGTATCCTCAATATTATAGGTTTGAATAATAAAGGTAATTTCATCTCCGGCTTTAATAACTTTATCACCAAAATTATCCATTTTAGCATAATCCTTATCACTTCTTCTAATGTGGGTAATAACGATATTAGCATTAAATAGGAGATCTCTTGTTTGCTTACCCACACAAAAGGCTGTTGGTAAAACTAGAACAGATGCTTGGATAACCATAAAATTCTTTTTAGCATAATCGTTATGAAGCTTTCTTTCAAGGACAATATCATATAAGTATGATATATTAAGAAGCCTGCCTGTAAAATAAGCAATAATGATTACAATCGCAAATGATAGGCAATGCTCAATTCCTAATAGGGCCTCACAGGCAAAAACTAAAGCTGAAAGCGGACAGCCAATTGATGCGCCCATGAAGGCTGCCATACCAAGGCAGGTAAATAAAATAATCGCATCATTTAAATTAAATAATTTAGCGAATAAGGCTCCAGCTAGAGAACCAATTGTAAGAATAGGAATATACATTCCGCCTGTTACGCCTGACTGGGAAATATAGGCAAGTAATATGATTTTTAGGATAAATGTTATAAAAATCATTGATAAGCTATAATCATTTTCAAATAAGCCCTCAATTAGAGAATTTCCACCATTTAAAATAGTTGGGACAAATAAACCAATTATAGTAACTAAGATGTAAGCTACAAATA
>URFB01000149.1 GCA_900547045.1 uncultured Mollicutes bacterium | reverse complement strand
TGGAAAAATTACACCATCAATTGGTGCAATTCCCCTTCCTGACAATTTAGAAGCAACTAAAAATTTTACAAAATGTATTGAATATCGAATTAAGAAAAAATGTGCTGTAATGATTTATCCTGAGGCTCACATTTGGCCATATTATACTAAAATAAGACCATTTAAGGACGCTTCATTTAGGTATCCGCAAATTCTAAATAAGCCTGTCTTTGCTCTTACAAATACGTATCAAAAAAGACGTCATAGTAAAACTCCTACCATTGTAACCTATATTGATGGACCGTTTTATCCTGAGGGTGAAAATGCTAGGGACGCAAGAAAAAAACTACGTGATGAGTGCTATAGCCATATGGTTAAAAGAAGTGAGCTTAATACGGCGTTTTTAGTGAAATATATAAAAAAGGAAGATAACAATGATTAACATACTATTTTGTGGTAACGATAAGGTCTTTGATGGAATGATTACAACGGCTCTTTCTATTTTAAAAAGAAGCCAAACTGATGAGCCCTTTAATTTCTATATTTTTACAATGAATGTTACCCATTTAAATCCTAAATATGAGGAGCTTCATGATGATGAAGCAAGCTATTTAGATCAAATTGTAAAAAAATATAATCCTTTAAATCGTGTTACTAAAATTGATGTAAAGGATATTTATATGAAGGAGTTTTCAGGATGCCCTAATGAGGGCTGCTACTGCTCACCTTATACATTGCTAAGGCTGTTTGCGGATATAATTCCCGAAATTCCTGATAAAATTTTATATCTTGATGTTGATATTATGCTCAATCGCGATATTAGGCTTTTGTATGATATTGATATTACAGGCTATGAATATGCCGCCGCAAGAGATCATTACGGTAAATATTTAATTAATCCTAATTATATTAATGCCGGGGTTTTGCTACTTAATATGAAGCAAATAAGACAAACGGGATTACTCCAAAAGGCTCGTAATATAATTAAGGAAAAGCATTTGCCATTTGCTGATCAAAGTGCCATTATAAGATGCACAAGTAAAAAGAAGATGCTTGCACAAAAATTTAATGATCAAAAATTTTTACATAAGCATACAGTTATTAGGCATTTTTCAAAACGTTTATTTTGGCTACCATATCCTCATACGGCTAATATTAAGCAGTGGAATGTTAGTAAGGTTCATAAAATATTTAAGTATTATGAGTTTGATGATATTTTATATGAATATATTTATTTAAAAAAGAAGTTTTTAGAAGAAAAAAATAAGGAGAATATATAATGAAAAAAATTATACCTATCTTTTATGCATGCGATGATAATTTCGTAAAATATACTATTATCAGTGCTAAGTCTTTAATTGAAAATGCATCAAAGGATTATTTTTATAAAATTATGGTATTAAATACCAATGTTAGTGAGCCGATGAAGCAAAAGGCATATACTCTTAATTGTGATATAGCTTCGGTTGAATTTGTGAATGTGACAAGCTATCTCGATTCAATTAAGGAAAAGCTTCCAATAAGAGATTATTATTCTAAGACAACATATTTTAGATTATTTATTGCGGAAATGTATCCAGAGCTTGATAAGGCTATTTATATTGATAGTGATACAATCGTGCTTGGAGATATTTCAAAGTTCTATAATACCGATTTAGGAGATAATTATGTTGGTGCTTGTAATGAGCAGGCAATGCTTCAGGTTGATACATATGGAAGATATGTTGAACAGGTTGTAGGTATTAAAAGAGATAGATATTTCAATGCTGGTCACCTATTAATTAATTGTAAGCAATTTAGAAATCAGCATATTCTTGAATCATTTATTAATCTTCTTGGTGTTTATAATTTCGTGGTTGTACAGGACGAGGATTATTTAAATGTTTTATGTAAGGACCATGTTAAATGGATTCATAACTCATGGAATACAGAAGTATTTGGTGAGGTTAAGTGGCGTGATGATGAAATTAATGTGCTACACTTCATTATGTGGAGTAAGCCATGGCATTTCCATGATGCTAGATATAAGGAATATTTTTGGAAATATGCTAAGATGACATGTGTTTATGAGGAAACACTTGAGGTTCTTAAAAGCTTTACTGATGAGGACCGTCAAAAGGCCTTTGATGGAGCAGCTAATCTTGAACGTTTAGCAGAATCAGAAATTGCTAAACCTGACAATTACCTAAAAATGATGGAGTCAAAAAAAATTGTGACCGCCTAAAGGTAGTAAATAAAATCAAACAGTTTGAAGAAGAGGGACGCTTTTATGAGGATGTTGAAAATGATCCTCCTGGTGAAACAATAAAAGCGGGTGAGGTCGATTATTTAAGAAAGAAGCTTTCAAGTAAGCTTTATGCTCATACTGCTTATAAAATTGCTCGTAAATTCTTAAATAAGATGATCGAGGATAAAAAGATTATTATTAAGGATATTATTGGTACGGAAAATCTAAGAGGACTTAAAACTGGTGCCGTAATGACCTGTAATCATTTTAACGCCTTTGACTCATTTGCTATTCAAATGGCTTATGAAGCAAGTATTTCAAACTGGAAGAAAAAAAGATTTTATCGTGTGATTAAGGAAGCCAACTATACAAGCTTTCCCGGCTTTTATGGCTTTCTTATGAGACACTGCTATACCTTACCTTTAAGCAGTAGTCCTAAGGCAATGGGGGAAATGATGCGAAGCGTTGATACCCTTTTAAAGCAAGGACATTTAGTTCTTGTTTACCCTGAACAAAGCATGTGGTGGAATTACCGTAAGCCTAAGCCTCTAAAAAAGGGTGCTTATCGCTTTGCCGTAAAAAGTAATGTACCAGTTGTACCATGCTTTATAACAATGCAGGATAGTAATATTGTAGATGATGATGGATTTAAGGTTCAGGAATATACTATTCATATTGAAAAGCCTATTTATCCTAAAAAGGAATTATCTTCATCTGATAACATGGATTATCTTCTTGAGGAAAATTATAGTGTTTGGAAGAATATCTACGAAAGGTCATATCAAACTAAGCTTGTATATACAACTAAAGAAGAAGTGCATGCACAAATGTAATCCTAGGCAACTAGGATTATTTTTTTGCAAAAAAAATACAGCTATTAAAAATTATCTTAAATTTGTTGTTTGACCATTGAAGTAGTAGTCATTGTAATCATATTCAATAATATATGATTTAGCTTCCTTACCAATTTTATATTGTAATTGAAGATAAACATTTGGATTTTTAACATTTACCATTCCAAGTAAATATCTCTTTGGAAATTTTTGATCCTTAGAAATAGTCACTGAACGAATACTATTATAAAATGACATTGTTTGAGCATTTAGAATTTTATCTGAATAACAGCTACTACTTATTGATGACTTAGATGATGAATAATTGTGCCATTTTTCAGCTACAATAACATTACAAGAGCTAATTGAAATTGTTGCTTGATTTGTTTTTTGAAATCCAACATAAACGTCTATTTTTCCATCCTTACTAGTCTTATTTTCAGTATATGGTAAATAATAATTGTTAGCATATAAGCCAACAGCCCCACTCGCCTATTACAAATCCCATTTTTTTTTCTG
>URFB01000148.1 GCA_900547045.1 uncultured Mollicutes bacterium | reverse complement strand
AGAAGACGGGTTGAGGGAAGAGGAAGCCTTAAAAAGATTAAAAAGCTTTGGTTCTAATGAGCTTGTGGCGAAAAGGAAATGGGAAATTTTAAAAATTATTCTTAATCAATTTAAGGATTTTTTAGTATGGCTTTTAATATTCTCAGCTCTTATTTCCTTTATTATCAATAAGGATGAATTTATTGATAGTATCCTAATTATAGCAGTAGTATTAATAAATGCCATTTTAGGAATAGCAGAAGAGCTTCATGCAAGAAACACTCTCAAGAAAATTAGTGCTTTAGAAAGCCCAGATGCGATTGTAAAAAGAGATGGTATCCTTAAAAAAATCAAGGCTAGTGATATTGCAATAGGAGATATCGTTAAGCTTGAGTCAGGCTTTTTAGTTCCAGCTGATATTAGAATTATTAGATCATATAATATTAAGGCCCTAGAGGCGCCTCTTACGGGTGAGGAAACAGCGGTAGCTAAAAATAATTTAGCTATTAATGAGGATAAGGAAATTCATGATCAGACGAATATGCTTTTTAACGGTACCTTTATTAGTGAGGGTGAGGGCTTAGGTGTTGTCGTTAAAACTGGAAATAATAGCGAAATTGGACAAATCCTTAAGCATGTAGTTGAAACCAAAAGTGAAAAAACACCCCTTGAGCAATCCCTTGATAAGGTCTCAAGGCTAATTGGGGTAATTATTATTGGTATTTGCTTAGTCGTATATTGTCTTGAGCTTTTTATTACAAGAGATATTTTAGGCTCATTTTCACTTGCCATATCACTTTCAGTAGCAGCTATACCTGAGGGTCTTCAAAGCGTACTTACAAGTGTAATGGCTATTTCGGTTTTAAAAATGTCCAAAAATAAGGCGGTTGTAAAAAGAATGCCGGTAGGAGAGGCCCTTGGTGCTATAAATGTAATTGCCTGTGATAAAACAGGAACCCTTACTACTGGTCAGCTTGAGCTCTCAAGGCTTTATGCCCTTAATAATGATACAAATAGCCTTGCAAAGACTCTCAATTTAGCCTCATCCTCAAGTACTAATAAAATTAATCAGCTTCTATATAAGGGCCATGAGGAGCCAGTCTGGGAAATGGCCTTTAATCCCAAAAATAAATATGAAATATTAATTTATAAAAAGGACTATAAATATAAGGCCTATATCAAGGGTGCCTTTGATGTTTTATATAGCTTGGCTAAAAATAAGGATGAAGCCCTTTACAAGAAGGCCTTAGAGCTTACTAAAAATAAAGAAAGAGTTTTATTTGTTGGACATAAGGAAGGTAATCTTGAGGATTTAAAAAGCCCTAAGGGTCTTATATTAGAGGGTCTTGTTAGCTTTAAGGATGAAGTAAGAGAAGGAGTTTGTGAGGCAATTAGAGAGGCTAAGGGCTTAGGGGTTAAGCCCATAATGATTACCGGTGATTTTAAGGAAACCGCCTTTAAAATTGCTAGTGAGGTAGGAATTGCATCGGATATTAAAGAGGTAATATCGCATGATGAGCTTCAAAAAATGGATAATAAAATGCTTAAGGTAAAAATTAATAATTATTCAGTATATGCTCGTGTTTTACCTCTTGATAAGCTTAGAATTATTGATGCCTATTTAAAAAATGAAAATGTAATTGCTTATGTAGGAGATGGCATCAATGACGCACCGGCATTAAAAAAGGCTAGTGTAGGTATTTGTGTTTCTAAGGGCCTTGATTTAGCTAAGGACGCCTCGGATATGATTTTGCTTGATGATAGCTTTAAAACTATTTCTGATGCGATTAAGGAAGGAAGACGTAATTTCCATAATATTAGAAAGGCAATAAGATATTTATTATCATCAAACATTGGTGAGGTAACAGTCGTTCTTTTAGCTGCGATTTTAAGCGTTAAATATGAAAGCATTGGTGTATGCCTAAGTCCAATTGAGCTTTTATGGATTAATCTTGTAACGGATACGCTTCCGGCGGTTGCTTTAGGAATTGATAATAATAATCTTGAATATCCTAAAACAGAATTAATTGATAAAAAATTAATTAAAACCATTTTAATTGAGGGTATTATGATTGGGCTTTTAAGCCTTATATCCTTTTTCATTGGCTTTAAGCTTAAGGATGGCTCATCAAGTGCTATGTGCTTTTTAACATTATCATTTTGTCAAATTTTTTTCTCCTTAAGCCTTCATGAGGGAAGGAAAAGAAATAGAATGCTTATTATATCAGCCATTTTAGGTAGCTCTCTTACGCTTGCATCTACAAGCATTTTTAGAATCTGGTTTAAGATACCGCACCTTAGTCCTATAAATTATTTAATCGCCCTAGCTCTAGCTTTATTATTTCCTTTAGCAATTAAATTAAAAAATAAGAATGATTGATTTAATTTAGAGTCAAAATATGGTATTATTAAGTAAATGGGGGTGCATATGATGAAAAAGATAGCCACAATGGATCATACGCTTAATGAAAATCATCTTAAGGTGGAAATTAGAAAATCATCACGAGCTATTATTATTCAAAATGATTTAGTTTTGATGATACATTCCCTTAAAAATGGTGATTATAAATTTCCTGGGGGAGGAAGAAAGATATTTGAGTCAGCGCTTGTTAATCTAGCGCGTGAAACAAAAGAAGAAACAGGCTATGATATTATTAGCTCCTCAGTTCGTACGTTTGGCTATATCGAGGAATTTTTTGAGTCTAATAATACTAAAAATGGTCTATTTAAAATGATATCTGAATATTATACCTGTAAAATAAATAATAAGCTTGATAAGCCACGTTTAGATCCCTATGAAAAGGCTCAGGGTTATCAGCCTGTTTTTGTAAGTCCTGTTTACGCTCTTAAGAAAAATGAAGGGCTGGATTTAAAAAGATATCATTGGATTGAAAGAGAAAATCTTATTTTGAAAATACTTATTAGAATGATGGGTGACAAATATGAAGGCGTTAATTTGCTACAATCCTAAAAGTGGTAAGCAAAAGGTTGGTAAGAATCTTTCATATATTAAGAAAAGATTGAACTCAAAATATAGTGAGATTGATATTTATACCACAACTGGTCCTAAAAGCATTATTCCCTATTTAAAGGAAAATGCTAAAAATTATGATTTGATTTTAATTTCGGGTGGAGATGGTACACTTAACGAAGCCATAACGGGTATTATGGGACAGGAATCAAGACCAGTTATTTCCTATATACCAGGTGGTACCTGTAATGATGTGGGATCAATGCTTCATCTTAAAAAGAAAATTAAAAGGGCCATGGATTTAACCTTAAATGGTGAGGTTGTAAGTATGGATGTAGGTATGGCTAATGATAAATATTTTGCTTATGTTATTGGTGCTGGTAAATTTATTGATATTAGCTATGTTACACCGCATCATCTTAAAAAGCATTTAGGAAAAATAGCTTACTTTATCTATGGAGCTAAGGAATTAAATTCAAAAAGAAAATATCATTTAAGCTTTGAGTTTGATGGAATTAAAAGAGAAGGAAATTATTATGTTTTCCTTGGTATGAACAGTGACCATATTTCAGGCTTTCATATTTTTAGGAAGAAGCATATTAAGCTTAATGATGGCTTAATAAATTTAAC
>URFB01000147.1 GCA_900547045.1 uncultured Mollicutes bacterium | reverse complement strand
ACTGCTTAGCGATTTTTTCGCACTCATCATCAGATGCTACCTTTAGACCTGGGTTCATTAAAAAGACACCATTCCACTCAAACTCATCCTTATACTTTGGAACTAAATGGAAATGTAGGTGGTGACCAGTATCACCATAAGCACCATAATTTACTTTATCAGGATTAAATACCTTATGAATAGCATTTGATACAGTATTAATATCCTTAAAGAATTGGTTTCTTTCCTCATCAGTTAATTCAGTGATTTCAGAAACATGCTTCTTGTGAGCAACGATAACACGTCCTGGGTGAGATTGCTCCTTGAAAATATAAACATTTGAAGATTCCATTTCACAGCAGAAATATCCAAATTTAGCGACTAAATCGCCCTTCATACAATATGCACAATTTTGATCTAACATAATAAAAATCCTCCTAAAACAATTATAAGTCTAAAAAATTAAATATCAAGTGACAAATCACTATTTTCAACAAATTCTTCCTTACCATTAATGTTAAACGTAACATTATCACAATGAATTTGACCACATTTCTTTAAAGTATAGCTGTTTGAAGCATTAATGTAGGAATTGCTAATGAAAATTCGATCAATTGTTTTTTCATTGATGCCTATAACCTTAAGGGCGGTTTTAGAGCCTGAGCAGTATACATTATTAATATAAATATCTCTAAAATATGGAATATCCTCAGGATCTGTGCTTATAACATCATCAGATGCTTCGTGAGCCATTTTGAATAAAGAATAATCCATATTAAAAATCATAGCCTCATTTAAAATATCAACCATATTGATATTTTCAATATGAATATCAGAAACAATACCCCCACGGCCTAGAGCTGATTTAAATCTAATACCAATGTCCGTACCAACGAAGGTTGAATTAGTGCACCATAAATTTTCGATTCCTCTACTCATCTCAGACCCAATTACAATACCACCATGAGCATGGTATACCATACAATTGTGAATATAGACATTTTTAGTTGGACGTTTAATCATACGTGCCTTCTTATTCTTGCCACATTTGATGCAGATACCATCATCGCCAACCTCAAAGGTTGAATTTTTAATTTCAACATTAGTACATGATTCAACATCAACACCATCACCATTTTGGGCTGAATATTCATTTTTAACAATTACCCCATCCATTGTTAGATGATTACAGAATAAAGGATGTATATTCCAAGCGGGACTATTTGATGATATAATTCCTTCAAGTAAAATATGGTCACATTCAACTAAGGAGATTAAAACTGGTCTAAAGAAATCATAATAATCCTGAGCCATTTCTAGAGTCATTTTAGCTTCAGTTAAAAGACAACCTTCATAGCTTGATTTTGATGGATACCAAATTAATCCTTCCTTACCCTCAATACAATATTTAGACATCTTAAGACACTTATCAAAGAATTTTTTGGTTACCTTAAAATCCTTTAAAGGACGCCATGAAAAGCCATCGCCATCAATTGTACCCTTACCAGTTATGGCAATATTAGATGCCTTATAGGCACTAATCGGACTATTTGTACGCATACAATCCATACCTTCCCAGTTTGCCATTTTTACATAATAAAATTCCTTTCTTTTTGGAAAGAATAAATAACAGTTTTGCGGTAAATATAAATTAACATTATTCTTAATAACGAGAGGTGCTGAGCTAATATATTTAGCAGGAAGGACTACTCTTCCTCCCCCTTCATTTGAGCATTTATCTATTAGATTTTGAATTAAGGCACCATTTTGCTTAGGATCATTTGTTATTTTTCCATAATCCTCTAAAATATAATCGCAGGACTTAATTTTTGGTAATTCAACTGTAAAATCCATTATCAATTACTTCCTTTCATAAAAATAAAGACATCTTAATTTTATTGAATAAAATAAAGAATGTCTAGAAAAAGTATCACAATTATTCGTGATTTTTAAATCTAACGATAGGAAGCTTCCAACGATAATGATAGGCTAAAAGTCTAACAATAATTATAAAGCAAGCAACAAGACCAATATTTAAATAGGTATTACAGCCCGCCTTATATAAAAAGTAATAAATCATAGCCCCGATAATGGTTGGGACAGCATAAATATGCTTACAAAAAATATTAGGAACCTTAGCAGCGAAAATATCTCTTAAAAGTCCGCCCCCTACAGCAGTAATGGTAGCCATAAAAACAATTAAAAAGCCATTACCATTTAGGCCCTCTGCCATTCTTTGAATGGTTACATCCGCCCCAACTACCACAAAGGCGCCAAGTCCTACGGCATCAGTTATGGTAAGAAGGTCATTATACCACTTCTTCTCAGTAAGAGAATCATCCTTAATAATATAGAAAACGATAAATAATAAAAGACTAGTTGTAGCAGAAATAATTACATAAAGCGGATCTATAAAAAGATTTTGAGGAAATACTCCTAGCATCGTATCTCTTAAAAGTCCACCACCACAGGCAGTAACAACCCCTAATATAATAACCCCAAGCGCATCCAAGCGACGATTAATAGCGGTCATCGCCCCTGAGATGGCAAAGGCGATGGTACCAACTATTTCAAGAATTATAAAAACTGTATCAAACATAAGATGATACCCTAAGGTATTATTTCACTTCCTTACCTTCATATTTATCAATAATAATTTGAACCAAAGGATGACGAACAACATCCATTTTTTCAAATTTAACAATGCCAATTTGCTTAACATTCTTAAAAAGCATACAAGCCTCAACCAAGCCTGATTTTTTATTACTAGGCAAATCGATTTGTGAAATATCACCTGTTATTACCATCTTAGAATTAAAGCCAAGACGGGTTAAAAACATCTTCATTTGCATCTGCGTTGTATTTTGAGCCTCATCAAGAATGGCATAAGTATTTTCTAGGGTTCTTCCTCTCATATAGGCAAGTGGGGCAATTTCAATGACTCCTCTTTCAATATAGGAATTAGTAAGCTCTAGACCTAAAGTATCATATAAGGCATCATAAAGAGGTCTTAAATAAGGATCAATCTTTTCCTTTAAATCTCCTGGTAAAAAGCCTAGAGATTCACCCGCTTCTACAGCTGGTCTTGTTAGTACTAAATGCTTAATAATACCCTTTTTAAGTAATGAAACCGCATAAACAACAGCTAAATAGGTTTTACCAGTACCGGCTGGGCCCACACCAAAGACAATATCATAGTTTTGAAGGGAATTAATATATTCTCTTTGCTTAAGAGTTTTGGGATAAATAGCCTTACCAAGAAAATTTCTTTCAAGCATTTCCTTCTTTTTATATAAGGAGTAGCATAAATCTTCCTTACCCTCATCAAGCAAATTTTTAATATAAATAATATCGCGACTTGAAATAGTATACTGATTATCAAGCATAAATAAAAGGATATTAAACATTTTCTCAAGAGGCTTTAAAATTATATCATCATTTGAGCTTACAATAATTTCATCGCTTAAAAGCTCAAGCTTAATATTATATAATTCCTCAATTAGCTTAATATTTTGATTGTTAACACCACAGATGGCTTTAATAGTATCAATATTTTCTAAATTAATGCTTAAATTCATAACCTTCAGTACCTTTGGAATTCACCAATTGATTCCACTT
>URFB01000146.1 GCA_900547045.1 uncultured Mollicutes bacterium | reverse complement strand
TATGAATATATTAAATTAATTATTGCCCATGAGCTTACTCACTACCTATATATGAATCATCAGGATGAATTTTATGAAAGACTTAATCAGGTAATTCCTAATGCTAAAAGATATCAGCATATGCTCAGGAAAATCCAATATAATGATTATTTTTAAAAAAAGACTTTTTTATTTAATACTTTTAAGGTATAATATTAATTGCTAAAAAACCGGAGGTTTATTATGGATAACAAAAAATTTTATGAATTAACAGAAGAAGGACGTTTAAATCTAGAACGTGAGAAGCAACACCTAATTGATGTTGACCGTCCTAATAATATAAAGGCATTACAGGATGCTCGTAGCCAAGGAGACTTATCAGAAAATGCTGATTACGATGCTGCTCGTGAGGAACAAAGCCGTATTGAAGCTCGTATTGCTGAAATTACTGAAATTTTAAAGAATGTAAAAATCATTACTAAGGATTCTTCAAATCGTGTAACTACTGGTAAGAATGTTACAATTGAATTCATTGGTATGAACAAGACTGAATCTTATGATATCGTTGGTACAATCGAGGCTGACCCATTTGAGCATAAGATTTCAAATGAATCTCCTCTTGGAAAGGCTATTATGGGTCATGATAAGGGTACAACATTAACTGTAGTAACTGAAAAGGGTAAGGAATTTAGAGTAAAAATTATTGATGTAAAATAATTTAAATTGGATCATAATGTATTTATTACATTATGGTCTTTTTTATTGTCATTTTTTTACAAATTTAATTACTATTATTTTTTATAATAGATATGGGTGATTAATTTGTCAAAGGATAAGAAAGCAATTGAGTCGGAAAATAATGATTATTTTAAAGAAATATTATCCTTTATTTTAATCATTCTTTTATTAATAATATTAGCTAAAATTGGTATTTTAGGCTATTATGGTATGCTTATTATTAAAATTATCTTTGGTGAATGGTCTATTTTACTATTAATTTTTTTACTAATTAGTCAATTTTATTTTCTAATTAAGAAAAAAAGCATTGAATTTCATAATATTAGCTTTCAAGGTTTTATTTTTATTTATCTAGGTCTTAGCCTAATGAGCCATCTTACTATTTATGATAGCTTGGGATTAAATCCTAAAAATGTTTTTCTTCAAAGCCTCAAGCTTTATAAGGGCTATTTTAGTAATTATGATGGCAATTATTATGTAGGTGGAGGAATAGTAGGCTTATTTTTATTTCAAATCACTATTTTTATTTTAGGTAATGCAGGTGTAATATTATTTTCCCTAGCCTTTATCATCCTAGGACTTGCCAATTTATGTAACCATTCCGTAGCTGATTTCTTTAAAAGAATTGTCTTTTGTAAAAATCAGCTAAGAGCTTTAACGCATAAGCTTTCCGGCTTTCTTAGCAAAATGACTAAATTTGAGGATAATCGGAAAGTACTAAAAAGAAAAAATCCTAGCCTTAATCTTTTAGATGATGTAAGACCAAGCTCTAATCATCAGCTTGAGGAAGAAATTGCTAAGGATTTATCCTTAAAAATTAAGGAATATATTTTTAAAAATGATCCTATGTCAGCCTTTGTAGGAAATTATATTGGCAATAGCTTTTCAAGCATAGTTGTAAAAAATGCGTCAAGCCCCTCAATTAAAGGTATTGCTAAAATAATAGGAAATACGCAGGTTTTTAAATACGGAGAAAATATTTATTTTGATTATCCTAATCATTTTAAGGAGCTTTTTACCCTAAAAAGAGCCTTGATTAATACTGATTTAAAGGATATTCCGGTAGGTCTTATGCCTAATGGTGATTTATCGGTATTAGATATTTTACATTTTAATTCCTTCTTACTTTGTGGAGCTAAGGGCTATGGCTTAAGGAATTATGTTAGAAGTATTATTACATCAATTATTTTAATTTATAAACGTGATTGTCAGATAAAGCTTTTTGATTTAAAGAATGAATATAAAGGCTATTTTATGAGCCCATGCTTTGTTGAATATGCCAATGAAATATCTAAGATTCAATCTGAAATTACAAGCATTGGCAATGAGTATGAAAGAAGATGCGAAATCCTAAATTACCTAAATACGGCTAATTACCTTGAGGCTAATAAGAAAATTTTAGATGATGGAAAAAGAATTAATGCTATTAATCCTTTATTTCTTTTTGTAAATTTTTCCTTAAAAAGTCTAAATAGTGATGCCCTAGCTAAGCTTAATTTCTTTATCAGTCAGGGTCATAAGGTAGGTATTTTTATATTTATTATTACAAGAGATGTAAGTGACCTAGATTTAATCAATATTAATCAAATGGTAAGAATTATTTTTAAGCTTAGTGATTTAAGTATGTCGCTTAAGCTAACTAAATCGGATATTGCCGTATCTCTTGTAAATAAGGGTGAGGCATTATTGCTTGAAAATGAAAAAATCAGACATGTAGAAACACCATTTCTTTCCATATCTGACTTTTTAAAGATTATTAATCTGATTACTTTTTAAGAATTTGTCTAATTTTTTGATTTTGTTCTTTTAAAGCTCTTTCATATTTACCAGTTTCCTTAGCCTCATAATAAACATGGTCTCTAATTTCCTTAGGCATATATTCCTGATATACAATATCTCCTGGATAATCATGAGGATATTTATATAAGACGCCACCCTTGATTTCTCGATTTAGGATATTTTTAGGAATATCATATTGGGAAGCCTCATCAACATCCTTTAGAGCTTTATCAATTGATGACTCGGCAGTATTTGATTTAGGACTTAGAGCAAGGTCAATTACAAGCTCAGAAAGAATAATCCTACATTCAGGAAGACCGACATGAAGAGCAGCCTGACATCCTAGATAGGTACGAGGACCAACCTGAGGGTTGGCAAGACCAATATCCTCATAGGATATAATCATAAGGCGTCTGGTAATAATATCTAGATCCTCAAGACGAATTAGTCTTGCAAGATAGTAAAGAGATGCGTCAACATCCGATCCTCGAATCGATTTTTGAAGCGCACTTAATAAATCATAGTAATTATCCTCACCATAATCAAGCTTCATGGCTTTAATTCCTAAAACCTTTTTAGCCTCCTTGATATCAACATGACCATTTAAAAGTTCTAATGATTCAAGCATATTAAGGCTCGTTCGAATTTCACAACCAGAGCTAGTTGCAATTAGACGTAAAACATCCTCATCAATAGCTAAATGCTTAAACTCGTCCATTTCAATTGTCCTTTTAAGGAGCTTAATTATATCATCTTCGGTAATTGAATTCATTTGATAAATATTAAGCCTAGATCTTATAGCCTTATTAATTGAAATATAAGGATTTGAGGTTGTAAGACCGATAATCGTTATGCGACCATCCTCAAGATAGGGAAGGAGATAATCCTGAGTATCCTTTTTCATACGATGAATTTCATCGATAATTAAAATTACATTAGGATAAAATTTAGTTAAATTAGTTATTTCCTGTAAAATTGCCTTAGAATCAGAAGAAGCGTTAAATTCATATGATTCTAAGGAATACATTTCCTTAATTATTTTACCAATGGTAGTTTTACCTGTACCAGGTCCACCATATAATACAAAGCTTTGAAGGTGATTGCTTTGAATTATTCTAG
>URFB01000145.1 GCA_900547045.1 uncultured Mollicutes bacterium | reverse complement strand
TCATTCAAAAATACATAAAATATATTATGCAAGGGTTAAAGGTATAATCGAAGAAAATCATTTTATTGTTGATAAGCCGATTTCAAAGGATGAAGAAACCGGCAAAAGAATAATTGATTTTAATGGTAAGCCCTCAAAAACTGAATTTTATGTTCTTGAAAGAAAAAATAATATGACATGCTTAAAATGTATCTTATATACAGGCCGAACTCATCAAATTAGGCTTCATTTGGCATCAATAGGCTATCCTATTATTGGTGATGATTTATATGGAGAAGATGCTGAGTGTCTCAATTTAGAGTGTCATGAGCTTACTTTTATAGATTCATATGGCTTATCACATACCTTTAAACTTCCACCTGCAGCTTGGATGAAAGAATGAAAAAACATTATTACACAATTATTTTCTTTGCAATTATAGTTATTATTTTTGTTTATTTTGCGCCCTTCATTGTTAAGCTTAAATCGCAAGAATACCGCCTTATTTTAAGCTCTAGGCTTCATGCCCTAGGATTTAGAGGTATCATCGCCGTTATTTCATTTTTTGCACTTCAGCTTGCAATTCCTATTTTGCCAGGTGAGCCACTTGAAATAATAGCGGGCGCTATTTATGGACCATTTATAGGCCTTATTTATGCCGAAATAGGTATTTTTATAGGATCATTTATTGTTATAAGTCTAATAAGAGCCTTAGATTTAAAGGTTAAAAAAATATCGCGCTATAGATGGCTTAGAAATATTCTAGATGATAGTAAAAGATTAAATATAACAATTTTTTCCTTAACACTTATTCCTGGATTTCCTAAAGACATAATTCCTTTTTTAGTTAGTCAAACAATGATGAAGGAAAGAGATTATTTTTTAATTAATGCGATAGCTCGTATTCCGTCCATTTTAAGCTCGACATTAATTGGCTCATCCTTGTATAAAGGAAATATTAAGCTTGGAATTATCATTTTAGTAGCTGAAAGCCTTATTGCAATAACGGGCTTAATTTTTAACAAAAAAATTGTGCAATTTTTTACACGATGGCATAAAAAAAAATTCATCTAATAATATTGATGAAAGGATGTTATGTATGTCAGAAATTAAATGTAGTGCCATAAATTGTGGCTATAATGAAAACAATACCTGCCATAAGAAGAATATAAAGGTTGAAGGATTGTTTTCAAGATCAAAGCTTGGGACCTTTTGTCAATCATTTAGAAATCCCATTGATGAGACTCTTTTTAAAGAGGAAATGGCTGATGAAATGAGTATGGATGAGCATAAGGTAAAAATAGGATGCAGTGCTAATTATTGTATATATAATAAGGATAATTATTGTAAGGCATCCAAAATTACGGTTGGTCAAAAAAATGCTAAATATCGTAGTGAAACCCAGTGCGATTCCTTTGAACTGAAGTAAGCTCTATTAAAACTAGAGCTTTTTCTTTTTATATAGGGTCAAATTGTTGAAAAATGAATCTGTTTGGATTATAATAGTTTTGTTGAATTTGGTGGTGTAATCATGTCGTGTGATCATAATTGTAGTACATGTAAAATAAAAGGAAATTGCTCGCAAAAGCAATATTTTGATACGACAAAGTCGAATATAAAGCATATTATTGGTGTTATGTCTGGAAAGGGTGGCGTTGGTAAATCAACAATTACCTCTTTACTTGCTAATAAAATGGCTCATTTAGGCTCTAAGGTTGGTATTCTAGATGCCGATATAACTGGACCTTCCATTGCACATGCTTTTGGCCTTAAGGGAAGGCTTGAGGGGACAAAAACTGAAATGTATCCTTTAGTTACTAAGCAAGGAATTGAAATTGTTTCGGTTAATTTACTTTTGAAGGATGAAAATGAACCAGTAGTATGGCGTGGTCCTATTTTAGGAAATGCGGTTAAGCAGTTTTATAGTGAAACAGTATGGGGCGATCTTGATTATCTTTTTGTTGATATGCCCCCTGGTACATCTGATATTCAGCTTACTGTTTTAAACAATATTCCTCTTACTGGAGTTGTGATGGTCTCATCACCTCAGGATTTGGTTTCAATGGTAGTTTCTAAATGCGTTAACATGGTAAATAAGGTAAATGTTCCTATTGTTGGTATAGTTGAGAACATGGCCTATGTTAAATGTCCATGCTGCGGCAATAAAATTGAAATTTATGGCAAATCTCATTTGAATGATATTTCCTTAAAATATCATCTTGTTCCTCTTGCAAGCCTAGGAATTGATTCGGAGCTTACTAAGCTTATGGATGATGGTAAAATAGAAGAATATGATACAAATGAGCTTGATTTAGCTATTTCGCAAATTAAGATGCTATAGACCTTTAAATTTTGATATTATTTGATCAATATTATCGATACGCTTTGATAATTGATATAATTCCTGTGTAATATCCTGATTTTTCTTAATTTCACTATTACTTTCGAGGTATTGGTTTTGGGCGCCAATGGTTTCTAAAACCTGTCCCAAAGATTCAAAAAAGTTTCCCATTGAAGACTGAGCGTAGGCATTTAGATCTTGAGCAATAATATAGCCAATTAGCATTGCAACAAGATTAAATTCATATGCATTAAGCTCAAGGAGCATATTTGAAAGCTTGGCAACGGGATTTATATCATTTTCATTCATATTTAATTATATATAAAGGAGAAAAGAATTATGAATAAAATATATATGATTGGTGATTCAACTATGCAATATAACAATATTTTTAGCTATCCTCAGACTGGCTGGGGGCAGGTTCTTCATTTATTTGCTAAAAATAATTGGTTAATTGAGGATTATGCTAAAAATGGTAGAAGTACTAAAAGCTTTATAGATGAGGGAAGATTTGATGTTGTCTTAAATCGCCTTCAAAAGGGTGATTATGTTATTTGTCAATTCGGTCATAATGATGAAATGACCCCTCAAGATATACTACAAAGGATGGTAGCTATCTAGATAATCTTGAATATTTCAATCAAGAGGTTACTAAGAAGGGTGCACATATTGTTTATGCTACATCAATTTCAAGAAGAAAATTTCAAGATGGTAAATGCATTGATACGCATAAAGGCTACCCACAATCAATGAAGGCATGGTGTAAAAAGAATCATTATACCTGTGTAGATCTTAATGAGCTTACTCTTGCATTATATAACGAGCTAGGAGAAGAAAAAACGAAGGAGTTCCATATGATTTTTGGACCAAATCAATATGAAAATTATATGGAAGGAAAAGAAGATAATTCGCATTTAGTTCATAAGGGTGCGGTAATGGTTGCTAAGCTATTTGTTGAAGATATTCTAAAGGGGAATGACCCTATTAAGGAATGCTTCCTTGATTTAAATCAAAAGGAAGAGATAGATGAAAGGATGTTGAAGGACTAATGAAAAGCTTAAAGTGTAACTGGCGTTTATTACTTCTTGGTGTTATTAGTATTGTTGTTGGAATTTTATTCTGTGCTATTCCAACTGATAAATTGCTAAAAATAACATTTTATGTCATTGGAGCCTTGGTTATTGTAAATGGAGCAATTTCCCTTTATCACTCAATTAAAGCTAAGGATACGCTTGCAATTGTATCTGATATAATTGATATTGCCTTTGGTATTTGCTTGATTTTCTTCCATCAAACATTTATGCTA
>URFB01000144.1 GCA_900547045.1 uncultured Mollicutes bacterium | reverse complement strand
TGAGTTAAAATGCTCAAAAAATGATGTTTCTAAAGGTGAATATCCTCATTTTATGTTGAAAGAAATTTGCGAACAACCTGGTGTTATTAGAACTTTGATTACAAATTACTTTGATGATGAGGATATAAAGATTGATTCAAAGTTAATTGCTTTAATTAAAAAGTGCAATAAAATTAATTTTGTTGCATGTGGTACATCTATGTATGCTTCATATATGGCAAAGTATTACTTTGAAAAATTATGTGAAATACCAAGTGAAGTATTTATTGCTAGTGAGCTTGTTTATTCAACACCACTTATTAAAGATAAACCATTATTTATTTTCTTATCTCAAAGTGGTGAAACGGCTGATTCAATTGCGGTTATGAAGCGTTGTAAGAAAGCTGGTTATCCTATTCTGTCTATTACTAATACAGAAGTGTCTACTATGGTAGGGTTAGCTGATTACAATTTAAATATATATGCTGGAAAAGAAATCGCTGTAGCCTCAACTAAGGCTTATGTAGCTCAAATTGTAACATGCGCTATTTTAGCAAAGGCTGTTTCTGGTAAGAAAACGAATTTAAAGAATAATTTAAATCGTGTAGCACTTGCAATAGAGAGTGTAATTGAAAATAAAGAAACGATTCGTGCAGTGGCAAATGAAATTAAGGATGTAAAGGATGTTTTTTATATTGGACGTGGTATTGATTATTGGACTTGTCTTGAAGCTTCATTAAAGCTTAAAGAGATTTCTTATATTCATACTGAAGCATTTAGTTCTGGTGAATTAAAGCATGGATCAATTGCGTTAATTGAAAAAGGCACTCCCGTTATTGCAATTTGTACACAAGAAGGAACAAATGCAATTATTAGATCAAACCTTATTGAGACTAAGTCTCGTGGAGCAAAAACGTATGTCATTTCTCTTGAAAGTATGTCTCATAATGAGGATGATATTATTTTACCTAATGTTGCTCATTATTTAACACCACTTGTTAGTGTTGTAGTGTGTCAATTGCTTGCTTATTATGTGGCAGTTCTAAAAGGTAATGATGTAGATAAGCCAAAAAATTTGGCAAAAGCTGTTACAGTTGAATAAAGAGGTAGTTATTTATGAGTAAAAAAAGAATATATGTATTATTAACTGTTTTAGTCGATTTGATTGCGATTTTTTTGTTACTATATTTTTCTAAAGCTTTAGTAAGTAATTTTGATTTTAAGTTGACTTTAGGTAGTTTCACTTTTATATTAGGAATTTCAATTCTAAAGGTTTTAGTTTATTTTGTTGTTGGTATATATAATATATTATGGATGTATAAACCTAGGCTTAGTTTCTTTAAGTTTTTATTAATTGCAATTATTACAGATATTGTTATTGTTATTTCTTTATGCATTGGTAAGTTAAGAGAATATGTTGATTTTAATGTTTACTTAGTTTTTTTAGGTTTTGAAATTGCTTATATTTTCTTATCGAGGTATGCAATTACTTATTATATGAATCATTTTTATAAACAAAGAGAAGCTAAAAAAGAATTTCAAAGGACTTTAATTATTGGTGCTGGTAGTGCTGGTGCTATGGTGTTAAACGAACTTGGAACGACAAAAGAATTTGGATATCAAATTGTTGGTTTTGTAGATGATTCTTCGGATAAGATTGGTACCGAAATTAATGGTGTAAAGGTATATGGACCAATTTCGAGTGTTAATCATTTAGTTAAGTCTTTAAGAATTAAGCAGGTTATTATTGCAGTACCATCCGCAGGAACAAGCAAAATTAAAGAGATAACTAATCTTATTGATTATAAGGGTATTAATGTTCAAATTTTACCCGATAAAACGAGATTACTTCAATCAGACATTGTATCTAATATTCGTAAAGTTGAAATTGCTGATTTGCTAGGAAGAAAAGCATTAGATGTTATTGATAAGAATACGGCTAATTTTTATAAAGATAAGGTGGTTCTTGTAACTGGTGGTGGAGGTTCTATCGGTTCTGAATTATGCCGTCAAGTTGCTAAAATGAACCCTAAACAAATTATTATATTGGATATTTATGAAAATTGCGCTTATGATATTCAGCAAGAACTAAAAATGAAATATGGTAAGGATTTTAATTTACAGGTTGAGATTATTTCAATTACTAATCGACCTGCAATGGAAAGAGTATTTGCTAAATATCATCCTAATATTGTTGTAATGGCTGCGGCTCATAAGCATGTACCATTAATGGAACATAATGTAGTTGAAGCTGTTGAAAATAATATATTTGGAACGTTTAATACAGTTGAACTTGCCGAAAAATATGGCGTTGATAGGGTACATATGGTTTCTACAGATAAGGCAGTAAATCCAACATCTGTGATGGGGGCTACAAAGCGTATTTGTGAAATGATAGTACAAGCTCATTCCACAAAAGAACAACATACTACATTTAGTGCAACACGCTTTGGTAATGTTTTAGGTAGTGCTGGGTCTGTTATTCCTTTGTTTAAGAAGCAAATTGAAAATGGTGGGCCTATTACATTAACTGATTATCGTATTATTAGGTATTTTATGACCATTCCTGAGGCATCACAATTGGTACTTCAAAGTGCAAGTATGGCTAAAAATGGTGAATTGTTTGTCTTGGATATGGGTGAACCAGTTAAGATTTATGATTTAGCTAAAAATATGATTCGTCTTTCAGGACTTGAACCTGATGTTGATATTGAGATAAAGGAAATTGGTTTAAGACCTGGTGAAAAGTTATATGAGGAATTATTAGTTAAAACTGAAGAGTTAGATAAGACTGATAATTCAATGATTTTCATTGAAAGAGATAAGCCACTTAAATTAGATCAAATTTATTCAATGCTTAATCTTTTAAAAGAAGGTATAGCTATAGGTGATGACGCTAATATGAAGAGTATCATTAAAAAAGTTGTTCCTACTTTTATTGAAAAAGAGGATGCAAATAAGAATTTTGATGGGAAAGATGTGAAATAGATATGGAAGTTATGTTTATTACTAATAATCCTAAAATTGCGCTTATTGCTGAAAAAGCTGGCGTAGATAGAATATGGATTGATTTGGAAAAACTTGGTAAAGAAGAAAGACAAAAGGGAATGAATACAGTTAAAGCGAATCATAGCATTAGTGATGTTTCTTTAATTAAGCCTCTTCTTACTAAATCGAAACTTCAAGTGAGAGTTAATCCATGGAATCCTAATTCAGAAGCTGAAATTAATCAAGTTATTGATTCTGGTGCTGAATATATTATGTTGCCTATGTGGAAATCATGTGAGGAAGTTAATAATTTTATAAAAACTGTTAATTATAGGTGTAAAACTATATTATTACTAGAAACCCGTGAAGCAGTAGAAATTTTAGATGATGTCTTAAAAATCGATGGTATTGATGAAATTCATATTGGTTTAAATGATTTACATTTAAGTTATCATAATAAATTTATGTTTGAACCATTTGCAAATGGCATAGTTGAAAATATTTGTAATAAAATTAAAGGTGCAGAGATTCAATATGGTATTGGTGGAGTATCACATTTGGGAGATGGAACCATTCCTGCAGAGATGATTTTAAAGGAACATTTTCGTTTGGGCTCAACAAGAGTGATTTTGTCGAGAGGATTTTGCAATATCAAGCAAGATGATTTACACGTGATTGAAAATGAATTTGTTGAAAATATGAATTCTTTTAGGAAATTTGAAGATAATCTTTGTAAGATTTC
>URFB01000143.1 GCA_900547045.1 uncultured Mollicutes bacterium | reverse complement strand
GAAAGTGGGAAAACAACTTTAATTAAGGATATCATTAATCAAGATTCAAAGCTTCAAAAGCTTGATACCTTACTTGTTGTATGTGAAACAGGTGAGGTAGAATACGATGAGAAGTTTATTAAAGAAAATCATATTGATATAGTTTATATTGATGATGAATCAGAGCTTACACAGGATTTCTTTTTAAAGCTTGATAAGGAGTTTGAGCCTGCAAGAGTTGTAATTGAATATAATTCATTCTATAATCCCGAAACAGTAAAGGATGCATTACCTAAAATATATGTTTTATCACAAACTATTACAATGATTGATGCTTCTACATTTGGTGTATATTTTAATAATATGCGTCAAATATTTAATAATGCTTGTAAGGATGCTGATTTAATAATCTTCAATCGTATTGAAGGAATTGATACACTTGGTCAATTTAGACGTCAAATTAGAGCCTTTAATCAAAATGCTCAAATTGCTTTTGAGGCTAAGGATGGCTCAATGACTGATATGCTAGATGAGGATCTTCCTTATGATATTAACAGTAATGTAATTAATCTTGAGGAAACTGATTATCCAATTTGGTATATGGATTGCTTCGATAATTATCAAAAGTATTTCAATAAGGATATTAGCTTTATTGCTAAAATTGAGGCTCTTGAGGATAGTAAGGAAGGACACATTATGCCAGGACGAATGGTAATGACATGCTGTGAGGCAGATACCCAATTCTTAGGCTTTGAATGTGTAAATGAGACTGATGTAAAGATTACTGACACTACCTGGGCATTAATTACGGTTACTGTTCATCATGAGTATAGCTCGCTTGCGGATGCTGAGGTTGTAATGCTTCATGCTAAGAAGATTCAAAAGCTTGCCCCACAAGAGGATAAGATTTTATCACTATAATTTTAAAACTAAGCTATTTTAAAATAGTTTAGTTTTTTTATTTTCAATAAGTATGAAAAGGCTTTCAAAAAAAAATATTATATGATAAAATATAGACACAATATATCGGAAGGAGAGATTTTAAATGCAAAAAAAGATAGATGCAATTGAAGAAGTAGATGGCTTAGTAAAAAGAGCCTTAAAATGCTTAGATGCATATGCTAGCTATACTCAGGAGCAAATCGATTACATTGTTGCAAAGGCCTCAGTAGCCGCCTTAGATAAGCATGGTATTTTAGCGCTTCATGCTGTTGAAGAAACTAAACGTGGTGTTTTTGAGGATAAAGCGACTAAAAATTTATTTGCATGTGAATATGTTGTAAATAACATGCGAAATTTAAAAACAGTTGGTGTTATCAGTGACAATGAGGTTACAGGGATTACGGAAATTGCTGAGCCTGTTGGTGTTGTAGCCGGAATTACACCTGTTACAAACCCTACATCAACCGCTATTTTCAAATCATTAATTTGCTTGAAGACAAGAAACCCGATTATTTTTGCCTTCCACCCAAATGCTCAAAATTGCTCAGCTGAGGCTGCTAAAATTGTTTATGAGGCTGCTGTTGCTGCGGGTGCTCCAAAGGATTGTATTTTATGGATTGAGCATCCATCAATGGAAGCTACGACTGCTCTAATGAATCATCCAGGCGTTTCAACTATTTTAGCTACTGGTGGAAATGCCATGGTTAAGGCTGCTTATTCATGCGGTAAGCCTGCCCTTGGTGTAGGAGCGGGAAATGTTCCTGCCTATATGGAAAAAACATGTAATGTAAGACAAGCTGTAAATGATATCGTTATGTCTAAGGCATTTGATAATGGTATGATTTGTGCTTCTGAGCAAGCTGTAATCATTGATAAGGAAATTTATGATGAAGCCTTAGGCTTATTTAAGCAATTTGGGTGCTATTTATGTAACGAGGATGAAAAAAAGAAGCTTATTAGTTATATGTTTGGTGTTGATTCTAAGGCTGATTATGATAAAGCTAGTCTAAAGCCTATTATTGCCGGAATGAGTGCTTTAAATATTGCTAAAAATGCTGGAATTGATGTTCCAAACAATACTAATATCTTGTTAGTAAGCTGCGATAAGGTTGGTTTAGCTGAGCCCATGAGTAAGGAAAAGCTTTCTCCTGTACTTGCCGTTTTTAAGTCAAATAGTACTGATGAGGGCTTAAGCCTTGCTAAACAAATGGTTGAATTCAATGGTCTTGGACATTCAGCTGCAATTCACACTGCCTCAAAGGAGCTTGCAACTAAATTTGGTGATTTAATTCCTGCTATTCGTATTATTTGGAATAGCCCATCAACCTTTGGTGGTATTGGTAATGTATATAATTCATTCCTACCATCCTTAACACTTGGCTGTGGTTCTTATGGCCATAACTCAACTGGCGATAATGTTTCAGCTATTAATTTACTTAATATAAAGAAGGTTGGAAGGAGAAGAAATAATATGCAATGGTTTAAGGTTCCTGCTAAGATTTATTTTGAGCGTGACTCAATTGAATACCTACACCAAATGAAGGAAATGAATCGTGTTATTATTGTAACTGACCGTTCAATGGTAGATTTAGGCTTTGTTAATAAGATTACTGATCAGCTAAGACTTCGTCATAATGAGGTTCAATATCAATTATTTTGTGATGTAGAGCCAGATCCATCAATACAAACTGTTAAAAATGGTGTTGCATTAATGAATTCCTTCAATCCAGATACTATTATCGCTCTTGGTGGTGGTAGTGCGATGGACGCAGCTAAGGGTATGTGGCTATTCTATGAATACCCTGAGGTTGATTTTAATGATTTAAAACAAAAATTTATGGATATAAGAAAGCGCGCCTTTAGATATCCAGAACTTGGTAAGAAGGCTAAATTAGTTTGTATTCCTACAACATCAGGTACAGGTAGTGAGGTCACACCTTTTGCCGTAATTACCGATAAGGAGGAGAGTAAGAAGTATCCGCTTACTGATTATTCCCTAACTCCTACAGTTGCGATTATTGACCCAACATTTACTATGTCACTTCCAAAAGCAGTAATAGCTGATACAGGAATGGATGTTTTAACCCATGCAACTGAGGCCTTTGTTTCCACTCTTGCATCTGATTATACAGATGGACTTGCTATTCAAGCAATTAAGATGGTCTTTAAATATTTAAAGAGAAGCTATGATAATGGAGCAAACGATTCTGAGGCTCGTGAAAAAATGCATAATGCTTCCTGCCTTGCTGGTATGGCCTTTGCTAATGCCTTCCTTGGCATGAACCACTCAATGGCTCATAAGATTGGTGGAGAATTCCACGTACCTCACGGAAGGGCTAATGCGATTTTATTACCATATACAATTAGATATAATGGTACAAAGCCAGAAAAGCTATCTACTTGGCCAAAATATAATTACTATCAGGCTGATGAAAAATATTGTGAGCTTGCTAGAATCCTAGGACTTCCTGCATCTACAATCGAAGAGGGTGTTGAATCCTATGCAAAGGCTTGTGGAGAGCTTGCTAAGAGCCTTGGAATTAAGATGAACTTTAAGTCTCAGGGCTTAGATGAAAAGACATATATGGCTTCCCTTGATAAGCTTGCCTTCCTAGCATATGAGGATCAATGCTCACCTGCAAATCCTCGTGTTCCTATGGTTAACGATGTTAAGGAAATATTAAAGAAGGCATATGATTCTGAGGAATTTATGTAAATAAAATTTGATTTAAAGTGAGGCTTAATTGATATTATATCTCCAAAGTAGACAAATAAAATAATTTAATAAATAAAGCACAGTCC
>URFB01000142.1 GCA_900547045.1 uncultured Mollicutes bacterium | reverse complement strand
AGGTATCTTCTTTATATAAGGAATTAGTCAATGAATCTGTTTATCATAATCAAATGACAATTGAAGGAAATGCTTCATATGCAGAAAGTGGATCTACCTTTAAGGCGGGAAGTATTATTAAATATACTCCATATGGTTCTCCCACATTAAAATTAGAATGCAATACATTAAATAATTTAGAGTTTACAAACGCAACTAAAAATGAGTCAGATACCAGCTACAAGCTTCAAGCTGGTAAGGAATTACAAATTAAGGTTAATTCTGATACAGTAATAAATGGCTTGACATTTAGCTATGGTAATATTGATGTAAGATATGGTTTTGATAATAATCCTAATACCTATAGTGAGGTATTTAAGGATACAACTTATTATTATGGCATTACTGAGGATGTATCAGGATCAAAAACAATTGGAATTGAATATAATGTTGATGATCTTAATGAAAGATATAGCGCTTGGAAGGAAGAATATGCTAAAAAGGCTGAGGAAGGCTTTAAGCTAGCGGATGTTTCAAGCATTTTAACGAAGGCTAAAATTAACACAGTTATTCAAATTGTTTGTTATTTCTTAATTATCTTTATTATCGGTGACTTCCTTGTTGGAAAAAGAAGAATTCTTGCCTTCTTTACTCGTTTATTCGGAAAGAATAAAAAAGGAACTAAAGAAGACGAGGTTACTATTACAAATGAATATGAGGTTAATGTAGTATGCTCTGCTCATGTTCCAGTTGGATATAAGGATAAAATTAGTGTTGTATATGGCTCTAAGAATGGCGAAAAAATGCTATTTGAGCTTGATTATACTCATAATTATAAGATGGCTAAGCGTTATAAGAATGGTGAATATGAATTCCTAGCCCTAGATGCTAAGGGACTTCATCTTATTAAGACTAATTCAAAGATTAATGTTCGTGGCTACCGCTTTGAGCTAATCCTTTCTCTTGCCTATGATGAGGTAAAGCCTGAGCTTACAACATCAAAACCAGAGACAAAGCTTGAGGATGTAAAAGACGCCGAAGAGACAAAGCCTGAAAATACTGATGAAGCTACTAACGCTTAATAATATTAATATTTATAATACAAAAGATCATAATTATATTATGGTCTTTTTACTTCAGTATGTTATATTTAGATGCTTATTCGAACTCTTTTTAGCAGCTGATGACATTTATTTGACTTTTAGTATAAAATATGCTATTTTTAATAAGAAAAAAAGTGAGGATGTAAGTTATGCAAAAAATAAGAAAAGCCGTTATTCCTGCAGCTGGCTATGGCACTCGTTTTTTACCTGTTACTAAAGCTGTTGCTAAGGAGATGCTACCTATAATTGATACTCCAACAATTGAGTATATTGTTCGTGAGGCAATGGAAAGTGGAATTGAGGAATTTTTAATTATCGTATCTGGTAATAAAAATGCCATTATTGATTATTTTGATAATAATTTTGAGCTTGAATATCAGCTTAAGCAAAAGGGTAAAACTCATGAATTAGAGCTAATTACTGAGCTTCCCAAGAAGCTAAATATTCATTTTGTTCGTCAGCATGAGCAATTAGGTCTTGGACACGCCGTTTTATGTGCTAAGGAATTCATTGGTAATGAGCCATTTGCTTTACTTCTTGGTGATGATGTTTATGTTGGTAATGGAAAGCCAGCATTGGCTCAATTAATTGATGCCTATAATCAAACAGGATCATCTATTTTAGGAACATTAAAGGTTAAGGATAGTGATGTTTCTAAATACGGTATTTGTAAGCCAGTTCAAGGTGAAGAAGGCCGTGTTCAAAAGCTTGAATCAGTAGTAGAAAAGCCACGTGTTGAGGAGGCTCCTTCTAATTTAGCAATTGGTGGACGCTATATTTTAACTCCAACCATTTTCAAGTATCTTGAAACTCAAACAAGAGGAGCTGGAAATGAAATTCAGCTTACAGATGCTATTTTACGTATGATGGGGGAAGAAAGCGTTTATTCAATGGAGGTTGATGGACGTCGTTATGATATCGGTTCTAAGCTTGGCTTTATAACAGCTACATTAGAATTCGCTTTAAAGCGTGATGATTTACGTGATGATGTTAAAGCCTTAATTGAAAGCTTAAAATAGTCATTTGTTATAAAAAATAAACAATATTATAATTAATTAAGGATAAAATATGCTAGAATACCATTGTTCTAGCTTATTTTTTTAAGGAGATTTAAATATGAAATATAAAAATCCAATTTTACAATTTGATTTTTCAGATCCTGATGCTATCAGGGTTGGTGAAGATTTTTATATGGTAGCCTCATCATTTAATTATGTACCAGGTATACCATTATTACATTCTAAAAATTTAGTTGAATGGGAGCTTATTAATTATGTTGTACCCTCACTACCTCAGGAATTTGATGAGGTATTGCATGGTGAAGGCCTTTGGGCACCTTCAATTAGATATCATGATTCATGGTATTATTGTATTATACCTGATCCAGATAGAGGAATTTTTGTAACAAAAACCCAAAATCCATATGGTGAGTGGGAGCCTATGTGGTGTGTAATTGAAGGAAAGGGAATTATTGATCCTTGTCCTATTTGGACCGATAGTAAATGCTATATGGCGGTAGGATTTGCTAAAAGCCGCTGTGGCTTCAATTCATCAATTGGTGTTTATGAGGTATCAACAGATTTGAAAAAGCAAATTTCTGACTCATATAAAATTGTTTATGATGGGCATGATAATAACCCAACAATCGAAGGACCAAAGTTTAACTACCGTAATGGCTATTATTATATTATGTGTCCAGCTGGTTCAGTTAAGGGTGGCTGGCAGGTAGCCCTAAGAAGTAGGAGTATTTATGGGCCTTATGAGTCTAAGGTTGTTCTAATGCAAAATGGAACAAAGATAAATGGTCCTCATCAAGGAGCCTTAATTGATTTAGATGACAATGATAATTGGGCCTTTATTCATTTCCAGGATATGTGGGCCTATGGACGTATTGTTCACCTTGAGCCTGTTTGCTGGTTCAATGATTGGCCTATATGTGGTCAAGCTGGTGATTTATTGCTTGCAGGAGCTCCGGTTAGTGAGGCTGATTACCCAATTAATCTTAAAACTGATTACAAAATTGAGCTAAATGATGATTTTAAGGATAATAAATTATCTCTTTTGTGGCAAACACAGGCTAATAGAAAGCCTTCCTGGTTTGACTTTGATGAAGGCTTAATCCTAAATTGTGTTAACACAAAGGAGTTAGATCTACATCTTATTCCTCAGCTTTTAACGCAAAAGGTCCCAGCTTTAGAATTTAATACCACAAGCCTTGTTGAGCTTCAAAATCTTAAAAATAATGACGCAGTAGGCTTTACAATGATGGGAAGTAAATATAGCTATCTTCAAATTGAAAAGAAGAATGATAAGCTTTGGCTATCATTATATGAGGGAAGCTTCAATGAGCATGATGAATGTATTTTAAAGGAAGAATATCATGATAATAGAATTATCTTTGGTCTAAAGGCTCGTAATGAAGCTATTTATGATTTGAGATATCAATATACAGTAAATGGAAGAGAAATGGGGAATAGCTATCTAGCCACGGCAGGAAGATGGATTGGCGCTACCTTTGGTCTTTATGCTAAAGGAAATGGCGGATATGCAAAAGTAAAGTATTTTAATACAACAAAATTTAAATAGAGGATGATTTATCCTCTATTTTTCTTTATATTTAAAAATTTTATTTAATAATGCAAT
>URFB01000141.1 GCA_900547045.1 uncultured Mollicutes bacterium | reverse complement strand
TGTTTCTTCTTTTTTTAAGCCTTGATATTCATTGAAATACCATTTAAAAATAACGTCTAAAACATCAATAACATTATGGTAATTACGGTAGAAGGTTGCACGCGAAATATTACATTCTCTTTGTAAGTCTACAACTGTAATATCCTTAAGCTCCTTTCTATTAAGTAATCTTCTTAAGCCCTTATATATAGCTCTTTGTGAATCTTGAGCCTTTTTATTAGTTGAAAATTCCATAAAAGCCTCCTAAAAATAAAAGTGTTTTAAGTGTTGCAAGTATATTATAAATAAAACGCTTTCATTAATCAAATAAAAAATCGTTACAAGTTTTAAAAAAATGTAACGAAATTTGTAAGTAAAATGTCTGATTTTGTCGAACGACTTTACAAATAATTTGGCCGTTGTTATAATTCTAGCATACGAATAAAGCGTTTTCATTAGCACTTTATTAGCAAAGAAATAAGGAGAAGAAGAAAAGAATGAAAAAGAAAATTATTTCCAAAACGTTAGCTTTATTGCTAGCTACAGGAGCATTAGTAGGAGTATCTTCCTGCGGTAAGATAGCTGATATTATTACAGGAACAAGTGATGCTTCAGCTACTGATACAGCACCTAGTCAAACACCAGTGCCAAGTACACCAGCACCAACTCCAACACCAGTGCCAAGTACACCAGCACCTACACCATCAACACCAGTTCAAAAGGCTAAAATTGAGCTTAATGGTGTAGCATATGATACAATAGCTAAGGCATTTGCGGCTATTCCAACAAGTGGAGATACTAGCACCTATACGATTAAGCTTCAAAAGGGAACATATAATGAAAATGGCTTAAAATATAATGGCTCTGCGACTATTAAAATTGTCGGTGAAACTGATGCTAAGTATGGTGCCGATGTTATTATTAAGGGTCATGGCTCTAATATGAGTGCTATGAGGACTCGTGAATTGATTGAAATTCAAGGTACAGGTAATATTATTCTTGAAAATGTTACTCTAGAAAGTGATTGGTCAAGAGCAGATCATCAAGGAGATGCTCAGGCTGAGGTTTTAGGAACAGATACAAAAGGAAATACAGTTGCCTACAATTGTGCATTTAAATCTCATCAGGATACATTAAGAACAGCTGGTAAGGCTTGGTTCTATGGATGCTATATCGAAGGAGATACAGACTTCATTTGGATGGAAGCTTCAGGCTCTGTAGCTTTATATGAAAAATGTGAAATTGTTTCTGTATATGATGAAAATGCTTCAACTCATTCTTCATATATAACTGCACCAAGAATGGCTGAATCTAATAAGGTTGGGAAGGGACTTGTAATTTATAATTCAACTGTAAAAGAAGCAGATGAAAGACAAGCAACATATCTTGCTCGTACACCTTGGTCAGGAGGATATTATAACCAAGTAGCTTATATTAATACTCAGTGCTCAGGTATTGAGTCAGGTGTTTGGTATAAAAGCCAAATTGCTACTGATTATCCAAAAACAGTCATTGGCTGGAAGATGGATAAGGCTACAGCTGATTCTATTGGATATCAAGGAAATGGAGATATTCTTGATCAACAAACAGTAGATAAGGAATATAATGGTAGAAAAGCAATTTTAAATCGTATTTATAATGTAGGTAAGGGTAAATATGAGCAAGACTCTACAAATGTTTGGGATATTGATGCCTTAATCAACGAAAATGGATGGACAGTTGATAGAGATGCTTCATCTAATTTAAACGAAGGTGAATTAGTAGGAAGAACTACTATTTATGAATTTGATGGTTCAGTTGACCAAAGCACTTTATGCTCAGGCTTTGCTCAAGAGGGTACAAAATCTCATTATGTAGGAAATGCTGGTTCAACAATTACAATTCCCGTTTCTGGCAAATCATATGTTGAGGTTTATGGCTATTATGCAGGTACTGCTGAGGCTAAGGCTGGAGAGCAAAGCGAATCAGTTATGTTCTTTAACAATGGTTCAACTAATACACAGGTTGAACAGGACTATGTAATTTATGATGCAAATGCCGGTGAGTTCGTACTTACAGCTAAGGCTAACACATATATTACAAGAATTGTGGTAACTGAGGATTCTACAATTACTGAAAAGAAGGTTTCTTCAATTGCCGTTACTGCAAGCTCATCAAAATATCTTGTTGGTGTGTCTTTAAGCCTTTCTGCTAAGGTATTAGATGCAGATGCAACTAATAGATCAGTTAAATGGTCATCTTCAGATCCTACGGTTGGTATGGTTGATGAATATACTGGTAAGGTTACATTCCTTAAGGCTGGTAGTGTAACATTTAAAGCTACTGCATGTGATGGAAGTAATGTATATGGTGAAATCACATGTGAGGCTAAGGATTCTAGCTGGACATCAGCGGAATGGTATACAACAGATGCTACGCTTGATACTGAAACAGGTGCATCTGGAATTGAAAACTTTAGCTATGGATCATTGACTGCTAATAAGGCTTTAAAGAAGACTATTACATATACCAATTTAACTGGTGAGGAATTCACTACATCTTATGGCTTAAAGCTTAATGGTTCAGGAATTCTTACTTTAGCTACTACTAAATCTGCTACATTAACTTTAGTTACAACTCACGTTGGAACGCTTGTTACAGAAGCTCCAAAGGTAAATAATGGCAGTGTAGATGCTAGCTTATTATCATCTGAAGCTCAAGGCGAATTTAATGTTTATGTATTCCGTCTAGAGGAGCCTGGTACTTGGAATGTTACAAGATCTGGTGGTAAGGAAGCAGACCCAGTTATTTATGCTAAGGCTGTATGTGATAAGGATTGTATTAAAGAAACTACAGGCTTTAACTTTAAGGGTGGTTCATATTCTGGTATTAATGTTAAAAATTGTAATAGTGCAGAAACTATTTTATTAGATACAAATAAAACTACCTATGAAATGGTAACATTTGAAGGCTGTAAAAATAATGGTGCAAATAATTGGTTAAAATTTAACACTGGTGCTACAATTACATTTGATGTTTCTAAGGCATGTAAGCTTAATATTTGCTTCTACAATGGTCAAAATAATGCTTGTGTAAAGCTTGGTGACACAGAAATTCAAACTACAACTGCTAGTACAGATGCAAGCTTTAGCACAAAGTATCAATATGAAATAACTGAAGCAGGACAAATTACAATTACTGCTACAGTTGCTGGATATATTGGCTATTTTGAAATTGTAATGGAATAGTATAAAGGATTTAAAATTCTATAATAAAGCCTATAGGTTAATTGCCTATAGGTTTTTAACGTAATATATTTAAAAAAATGGCGAAAAATGATAAAATAAAAAACATGAGGTATCTTCATATGAAAAAAAAGCTTATTTTACCAATTTTATCAATATTGGCTTTGGCATCATGCAAAGTAAATAGTAATGCTAGTATATCAGGTGATAAGACTAATTTGCCATCACTTGCAACATCTACATTTGTAGATAGTGATTTAGTGACATTAAAGGAAGTAGCTGTTAAATATGATAGTGAGGAATCCTTGTCATTTAATAATTACCTTTCTAATGCTTTAAATTTACCAATCTATAATGATCAAACTATTATATATAATAATAAGGTATTTAAAATTGAAGAAAATGATATTTCATTTAAGGAAAATTATACTCCTAGGATATACCAAAATGAAGAAAATAGCCTAGCTGACCTTATATCTAAGGATTACAGTCTATCTGATATTGTCTATGTTAAGGATTGTCAAACAGCCTATG
>URFB01000140.1 GCA_900547045.1 uncultured Mollicutes bacterium | reverse complement strand
AAAGTTATAAAAAAGTTATTCCAAAAAAATCTAAATGATAAAAAAGAGTTTTATATAAAAAAAGTCAAATTTTTAATAGTGTATAGGAAATATTAGATATTATTTTGACAAATGTTTATGCTTGTTATATAATCTAGGCATTGAAAAGGAATGGTTTATAAAATGAAAAAATATTTAAAAACTAATAATATTTCTATCATTATTGGCTATTTTTTAGCAATGGTCCTAGGAAGCCTATTAGGTATTCTTATTATTTGTAATATAGCCGCCTCTAAATATAATATAACTTTATTTGAGGCGACCAATATTTTATCCTTAAAGGATATATCAAATTTAGACCCTAATGCTTTAAATGCCTATTATTTTATGCAGTCATGGAATAATCTTTTAAGCTATATATTAATTTTTGCCATTGTTATCTTTTTTGGAAGAGGCTATCTTGTAGCTGATTTTAAGAAGCTAATAGCAAAAAAGAAGCATACTCTTTTATATTTAGGCCTTGCAATTTTAGGCGTTGGACTTCTTTATGGAGCTAGTGTTTTCTTTTCTTGGCTTTCAAGTCTTGTATCAGACGTGACATCAAGTGAAAATCAAAACTCGTTTGTAGGAATGGTAGCTAATGGCTATGGAGCAATTGTCTTTATTTCAGTTGTTATTTTAGCTCCAATTAGTGAGGAGCTTGTTTACCGTAAATCAATATTCACCTTTTTTAAGGATAAGAAGATATGGTATATTCCAACTCTAATTTCCGGTCTTATTTTTGCCTTACCTCATATGCTTACAACCCAAGAATCATTTTTGGTATGGACAATTCTATTTTGTAGCTATTTTCTATCAGGAATTATTTTAGCTTTAATTTATCATTTTTCTGATGACAATGTGCTTATTTCAACCATTTGTCATATATTAAATAATTTACTTGCCTTTTTACTAATTATTTTATAGGAGGATTTTTATATGATTAGAATTCAAGCATCAGATTACGAAACAAAAATATTTGAAACCTTTAATTCAGGTTGGGCTCTTTTAACAGCAGGAGACCTAAAAAAACGTAACTCTATGACCGTATCATGGGGCTTTATGGGAACCCTTTGGGGTAAAATGGTTATTTGTGTTTTTGTAAGGCCTACAAGATATACCTATCATTTAATGGAAGAATCAGAGCGCTTTACTTTAAGCTTTATGGATGAAAGCTATAAGGGCGCAATGAAGCTAATGGGTAGCAAATCAGGTCGTGACATAGATAAATATAAGGAATCAGGCCTAGAGCCAATTTATGATACTGATTCAGGTGTTTCTTATATTAAAAATGCTAATGTTGTCTTTAAATGTAAGAAGCTATATGCGGATTTCTTTAAGAAAGATTGTCTATTTGATGAATCAATTTTGAAGCAATATAAGGAGGATTTAAGCGATATGCATAAATTCTATATTGCCGAGGTTACATCAATTTTGGTAGATGAATCATATGAGGGCTAGCTTTTGTCCTTATTGTGGAAATAAGCTCATCAAAAAGGAAATCGGAGATGAGGGCTTAGTGCCTTACTGTCCATGCTGTAATAAGCCCCTTTTTGATCATATGATTCCTTGTGTTATTATGGTATGCTATAATGATAATAATGAGGTTGTACTAGCTCATGAGCCTAATTCAAGGCTTCCTTATGTTTTAATTGCAGGCTACACTAAAATCGGAGAAGATCTTGAGGAAAGTGTTAGAAGAGAAATAAAAGAGGAGCTAGGCGTAGAAGCATCTAATATTCAATATTTATCGTCTTATTTTCAGGAATCAAGAGAGAATTTAATGATTGGCTTTAGTGCTAAAATTAATTCAAATCCGGAGCATATTTCAAGTGAGCTTGCAGCAATTAGGCTTGTTGGCCTTAAGGAGGCCCAAGGCCTACTTAAGGATGCTAAAATTGCATCTAAGCTATTAAATGATTTTATAAATAAGAAGATAGGCAATTAGATTTTAATCTAGTTGCTTTTTTAAATTTAATTTTTATTTACTTTGTGATATTATATAAATAGTACACGTGAGGTGATAATATGCTCGAAAGCTATAATGATTTTAAAAGATTTTTAGATAAGGAAATAAAGAATTTAGCCAAAAAGCCTAGATTATTGCTTCACACATGCTGTGCTCCTTGCTCAAGCTATACAATAAAGCTTTTAATGGATTATTTTGATATTACTATTTTTTATTCAAATGATAATATTTCACCATATGATGAATATAAGCATCGTCTAGATGAGCAAATGCGCTTTGCAAGCTTGTTTAATGTTAAGGTTTTATATGATGAATATAAAAATGAGGATTATCTTGAGGCAATCAAGGGAGAAGAAAATATGGGCGAAAGATCACATCGTTGCTACGATTGCTATAAGCTAAGGCTTGAAAAAACAGCGATTAAGGCGCGAGAGCTTGGCTTTGATTATTTTACAACCTCTCTTTCTATTTCACCATATAAGATATCAAGATGGATTAATGAAATAGGCTATAGGCTTGAGGATGAATATAAGGTTTCCTATCTATATTCAGACTTTAAAAAGGAGGAAGGCTATAAGGAAAGCATTAGGCTTTCTCATGAATATAGCTTATACCGCCAGGATTATTGTGGCTGTGTATTTTCTAAGCAGGAAAGGGATGAAAAGAAATGTCAAGAGGATTAGTATTATGTGGTGGAGGCTCAAAGGGCTCATATGAAATGGGAGCCTGGACTGCCCTTAAGGAGCTTAAGGAAGAATTTCAAATTGTAACTGGTACATCAATTGGCTGCCTAAATGCCGCTATGTTCGCGTCTCATTCCTATGATAGATGTAAGGAGCTATGGGATAAAATTGAGGTAGGTATGATTATGGAATCAGGCTTCAATTTTGAAAATAATGGTATTAAAAATAATTTAAAGGGGAAGAAGGATATGGTTTCCTTCTTTGGAAAATATATTTCTAACCTTGGAACGGATATTAAACCCTTTTTAAAGCTTATGGATGATTATCTTGATGTTGATAAAATTCATAATTCGGATATTAAATTTGGTATTTGCTGCGCCAAATTTCCTTCGATGAAGGGCTATGAGGTTTTAGCTAATGAGCTCCCAGTTGAGCAAATTAAGCCCTTTGTTTTAGCCAGTGCCTCATGCTTTCCCATCTTCCCTGTTTGTAAAATAGGTAAGGAATCATATGTAGATGGTGGCTACTATGACAATTTACCCGTTAATTTCGCCATTAATTTAGGTGCGACTGACCTCGTAGTTATTGATCTAAATCCCAATATTACCCACAAGGAGTTTTTAAACAAGCCCTTTATTAGATACATTCATCCAACTAGAAGCCTCGGAAGCTTTATGCTATTTGACCGTCATGTTATTGATGGAAATATGCAGCTTGGCTATTTAGATACAATGAAGGCCTATGGTAAATATGATGGCTTTAGATATACATTTAATCATAGTGATCATGAAATAAAGGGAATAAGAGATTATATTATTTCCCTTGCTAATCATTGTGCTAAGCTTAGAAGATTAGGTCTTAAGACTGTTATTAAGCCTGAACGTGATGGTGACATCTTTTTAATCTTAGAAAAATATACTGATCAAAGGCTTTTAACAGATTATGATTATTTTTTAAGAAGCCTAGAAATTATGGCTGAGATGTATAATGTTGAATATTTACATGTTTACGAAGTTAAGGAAATGGTTAGTATTTTATTTGATCTCCTAATTCAAACCGAATTAGTCGATGACCTATTAGATGGCTATGATA
>URFB01000139.1 GCA_900547045.1 uncultured Mollicutes bacterium | reverse complement strand
TAATATATAAATAAAGCCTCATAAGTGCTCTTTTTTCAATTCTTGAAACATATGATCTTGAGATATTCATGCTTTTAGCAATTTCCTTTTGGGTATAGGATTTCTTATCATTTAGGCCATATCTAAGCTCAATTATTTCAAGCTCTCTGGAATTTAAAATATTTAAGGCCTTTCTTAGCTCATTAATTTTATAATTATGCTCCATTTGGTCTAAAATATCCTCTTGCTTATCCTTAATTAAATCAATAAGCTCAATGGGGTTTCCTTCCTTATCCTCACCAACGGATTCAAAAAGATAAACATAATTCTTTTTATTTTTATTTGACCTTAGGGTCATTAGGATTTCATTTTCAATACATCTTGAGCAATAGGTTGAAAGCTTGTTATTGGAATCAAGCTTGAAGGTATCAACACCCTTAATTAAGCCAATAATGCCAATTGAAAGAATATCATCCTTATCCTCGGAGGCATTATCATATTTTTTAGCAATATGGGCAACAAGCCTTAAATTATGCTCAATAAGCTTAGCTCTAGCCTCATGTGAGCCCTGCTTCATTTCCTGTAGAAGCTTGTTTTCCTCATCAGGCTCAAGCTTCCTTGGATAGGCTTCAGATTTAACCGAACCAATTAAAGGTAAAATAAATAAAAAACTAAACATAAAAACTCCCTTTTCTATTTTACAAATTGTCAAATTATTGATATAATTTTCACTGGTGATATAATGATTACATGGTTTATACCTTATAAAAATATAATTCCTGATGATTATGTTTCGTCAATATTTGACATTGATTACAATAAATTATATTCAGATGGTAAAAGATTAATTCTTACAGATTTAGATAATACCTTAATTTCATATAAGGCTACTGACCCAACTGAGGAGCTTTTTAAATGGAAGGAAGACCTTGAGGCTTTAGGCTTTGAAATTATAATTGTATCTAATAGTGGAAGTAAAAGAGTTAAGCATTTTGCAAAGCTACTTAAGCTTAAATATGTTTGTTTTTCAACTAAGCCCCTTAAAAGAGGCTTTAAAAAGGCTTTTCGAATTGCATCTAGAAAATATAAGAAGGAAGAGGCTGTGGTATTAGGAGATCAGCTTCTTACGGATGTATATGGAGCTAAAAGAATGAAGCTTAGTATGATTTTAGTTCGTGCAATTGATAATAAGACCGAGCGTTCAATTACTAGACACAATCGTAAAAATGAGAATAAGATGCTTGCAAAGGTACGTAAGAAGAATTATGGACTTTATGTTGTTAAGCTAAAAAAATATGAGGAGGATCGTAAATGATAAAATATTGTCAAGGGTGCGGGGCACCATTACAAGAGGAGAATCCTAATAACATAGGCTTTATTCCTAAAATAGATCCTAATGCCTCAAAGCTTTATTGTAAAAGATGCTTCCGTCTTAATAATTACAATGAAATGCCTAAGATTTTAGCAACTAATAAGGAATATGAGGCTGTTGTCGATGATCTTTTAACAAAAAACGGCTTAATTGTTTTAATTGTTGATTTATTTGATTTTACAGGAAGCTTTATTCCTAAAATTCTAGACAAGCTAAGAGATAAGAACGTTATTTTAGTTGCTAACAAGCTTGATTTATTACCTAAATCAGTTAAGGTTGAGCATATTGTTGAATGGCTAAGCTATATGGTTAATCGTATGTTTTTTAGAGTTGATGCTATTCATGTTGTATCAAGCAAGAAGGGCTATTACTTAGATGATTTAATGAATACGATTGATTACTTAAGAAATGGTAGAGACGTTTATTTTATGGGCTGTGCTAATGTAGGCAAATCAAGCCTTATCAATGCCTTACTTAAACGCTTTACAAGAAGTGAGAAGGATTTAATTTCAACCTCACCAGTACCTGGTACCACCCTAAATAGTATTAAAATATCATTCTTTATTGATAATAAGGCCTTTGTTGATACGCCAGGACTTATTAATGAAAATAATATTTTAAGTAAGCTTTTACCTGCATCATATGATAAGATTTTACCAAATGCAGAAATCAAGCCTCAAACCTTCCAATTAAAGCCAGGAAATACTATTTTCTTTGGTGCTCTTGGCCAAATTACCTTACTTGAGGGTGAGGGCGTTTCGGTTACCTGCTATTTTTCAGCTAATCTAACAATTCACAGAAGAAAATATGAGGGTAGTCTTGAATTTTTAAATAAGCATGGTGGCGAGATTTTAGTTCCACCAACTCGTGATGAGTTCCTAAGCCTTGAATATGAGGAGCATGAATTTATGGCCTCTAGCAAGAAAAAAGAAGATATTGTAATTTCTGGTCTTGGCTTTGTAGCAATTAATAAAGCCGCTAAGATTTTAGTTAAAACAATTAAGAATACGGATGTGTTTAAGCGTGTTGCCATTATATGATGATGATGTAGTTAAAATTTATGAGGCTGTTAAGGCTAAATATGAAGCGATGGGTAGGGAAAAATATAAACGCTTTATCCATATTGAAGGTGTATGCCAAATGGCAAGCTTTTTAGCTCAGGAATATAATGTAAGCTTAAGACAGGCTCAAATTGCGGCCCTTCTTCATGATTATTATAAATATGAATCAGCTGAGGAAATGGGAAGCCTTCTTACAAAGGAAGAAAACGCTGAATGCCAGGCATGTCCGGTTTTATACCATGCCTATAGCTCATCTAAGGTATTAAAAAAGTTTTTTAATATTGAGGATAAGGAAATTGAAACAGCAATTAAATATCATGTCTTTGGACATCCTCATATGTCAATGCTTGATAAGATTATTTTAATTAGTGATTATACTGAAATAAACCGTAGCTATAAGGATTGTTTAGAGGTTAGAAAAATATTACTTGCAGGTCACCTTGACCTTGCAATATTAGTTTCAACAAGAAACATTATTAATTTATTAATTAAAGAAAATAAAAAGCCTCATCCTATGCAGTATGAGGTATTAAATGAATATGAAAGGATAATTAAAATGGATAAAATAGAAGTAGTTTTAAAGGCATTAAGCAAGGTTAATGCTAATACAATTAAAGCATATGATACAAATGAAAAGTCACCATTCTTTGCAAGCGTTGTCATCGCATCAGTTGATTCTGTACGTCAGCTTAATGCCGCTCTTGAATATTTGAAGGATGGCTTTACAGAAGCAGGATATCCTGTAAAGGGTTATAGTGGAGCTAATACTGAGTGGGTTTTACTTGATGGATGTGATATTTTAGTTCATGTTTTCTATAAGGAAGAGCGTGAGCGCTTCGATTTAGATAAGATGTATATGGATTGTAGTCAAATCGATTTAGCTAAATATAATAGTGAAAATTAAAAGAAGAAGGAAGAGCTATTTGCTCTTCCTTTTACTTTTAATCTTGGCTTTTTGCTTTATCTTATAAAATAGCTGTCTTTGATGCTCCTCAGCCTTTCTTTCTTTTAAATAATCATAATAATTTACAATATCATGCCAATTATTTTTAGATGCAAACTCTACAAGAGGAGCCTGCTTATCAAAATAAAGTGCTTGATTTATGCATTCAATAAGGCTAAGGCTATTTTCAAGCATTTCTAGCTTTAGGGCATCAATATCAATATTTTTATTAAGCTCAGCTGTTAATTTTAAATTAAGCTTTTTATTATATGTAAATTGCTTATATTTAAAATCCTCCTCCTTAAAGGGACTTAAGATAATCTCTTTAAGCTTAAAAAAGGGATTCATTGAGAGGCTAGTATTTAATAAATTAATCGCTTTTTCAATATAGCTACTAGAATAAATAGTAGAATAGGTTCTAATAATACCTTCTTTAAAGAAATCTAGCTCTGTA
>URFB01000138.1 GCA_900547045.1 uncultured Mollicutes bacterium | reverse complement strand
AAAAATTCCCAAAATAAGAGCATTAAATCCTTCACATTATCACCTCATTTATACTTTAATTATATTATTTTATAGAAATTAAAAAAGTACTTAAATTAATATTTTAAATACTTTTTTTACTATGTCGTTTTAATTTATTTTATAATTTCTATGTGTAAAAAAATTTAAAATAAAGATTTTAAGATTTTATGCTTAAAAATTAAGATTCACGAATTTTAGCTTCAATTTCGTTACAAATATCCTCATGATTTTTAAGATATTCCTTAACCTTTTCACGGCCTTGTCCAATTTTTTCACCGTTGTAGCTAAACCATGATCCAGACTTTTCAATAAGCCCCATATCAGTTGCTAGGTCGACAATTTCACCCAAATGAGAAATTCCTTGACCATAAATAATTTCAACCTCACAGCTTCTAAATGGAGGTGCAACCTTGTTCTTTACAACCTTAATTATTGTACGATTACCAATTGAAGATGTACCATCCTTAATTTGCTCACCACGACGAATTTCAAGACGAACAGATGAATAGAATTTTAAAGCTCTACCACCAGTTGTAGTTTCAGGATTACCAAACATAATACCAACCTTCTCACGAATTTGGTTTATAAAAATAGCAACACATTTTGTCTTTGAAATGATTCCTGATAGCTTTCTCATTGCTTGAGACATCAATCTTGCATGAAGACCAACGTGAGAATCACCCATATCTCCATTTAATTCAGCCTCGGGAACTAGGGCAGCAACTGAGTCCACAACAAGAACGTCAATTGAACCAGACTTAATTAAAGCCTCTGCAATCTCAAGAGCCTGCTCACCATTATCAGGCTGAGATAAAACTAAATTTTCAATATCCACACCAAGCGCCTTAGCATATGTAGGGTCTAGGGCATGCTCAGCATCAATGAAGGCTGCAAAGCCACCATTCTTTTGCGCATTAGCAATGGCATGAAGGGCAAAGGTAGTTTTACCTGATGATTCAGGACCATAAATTTCAATAATTCGACCCTTAGGATATCCTCCAACACCTAACGCTTTATCTAGGGAAATAGAGCCTGAGGAAATAACCTCAATCTTTTCTGGCTCAGCACCAAGCTTCATTACTGAGCCCTTACCATATTCCTTTTCAATTAATTTTAAAGCTTGATTTAAAGCTTCTTCTCTTTCATTCATTAGATAACCTCCATTTTACCAGTATGAGGCTTACATTGATTCAAATAATATATGACGACTATTATAAAGATAAATTATACCAGAATGTACAGTAAGAATTATAGATACATACATTAGAATAACACCAATAATATCTACAGCCTTCCATAATCCTCCAAAGAACAATACGAAAATAGCAATCATTGTAACAAAGGTTTTAACCTTTCCAGCCCAACAAGCAGCGATAACCTCGCCTCTTTGAGCAGCAACTAATCTAATACCAGATATAGTAAGCTCACGAATCAATATAATTGCAAGTCCCCACATAGGTACTAATCTAAAACTAATTCCTAGGGTTACAGCCTTTCCTTGGTTCATCAAAATCATTAGACTAATTAAAACAAGCATTTTATCTGCTAATGGATCTGAAAATTTTCCAAAGGTTGTAACAAGATTTCTTTTTCTTGCAATCTTACCATCCAGCATATCTGTCAGACTTGCAACAATAAAAAGTACAAATAATAACATTAACAAATTTTGCAATCGACATAAAGCCATATCCAGTACTAAACATTGCGCTATCTCTTAAATACGGAACACACTCTACTATAATCATTGCTGGAATAGCAGCTATACGACCAATTGTCAATTTATTAGGTAAAGTCATATGATAACCTCCATGTATTAATCACTCACATACATATAAGTATGATACCATATTTTTTATTTCAATTAAAGATATATAAATAAATATAATACTATTTTTTTAACTTTTTTTCATATTGACGAACTAAACTTAAAACCGTATAGTCAGGATTAGAATTATCTATGGTAAGATTATCAATTAAAAGACCTACCATACTTAAATCAGATTGTCCATCAGACTCACCCATAAGCTCCCAGCCATACTCCTCCATCTCAAGCTCACGCTCTTTATTAATATACATGTCCAAGCTTTTAATAATTTCATCACTAAGCTTAGTGCATTCGAATGTTATAAAAACCTCATCCTGCTCACGCTTAATATTAATTGAGACCTCGTCGTGGTCATTTTTTAGTAAATATAATAGGATTTCATCAACAATTTTTGTATCCTTCTTTATCTCATGAAAGCTCATGCTATTCCTCCTTCTTAAACGCTTCAATAACCGCAATCATAATACAAGCTACAAAGCCTGCACAAAAGCCATTATTATATAGATCATAGCCACCCTGAAATGAACGGCATAGTGGTAAAATGGCAATATGAAGCATTCCTGCAATAACTCCAGCTAGAATTCCATATCTTCCGGCAATTGGTGCTACACCTGCAGAAAATAAAATACCAATTATAATTGATGTTGAACTAATACTTGTTCTAGTAATTAAGCACATCAAAATAGCACCTAGCATAACAAATAAGGTATTTTTTAGGTGAAGACCTGCTCCAGCAAAACCACTAACAGCTAAAATAGTGCCAAATATAGCTCCATTTAGCTCAATTTTAAAAATTAAGCAAATAACAATCTCAAGAGCTAATAGCGTTGCTTGATTTATCATGACAATCGAAACACCATAATCTCTTATATAATCACTTACCAAACGACCAGACCTTTTATATAAATCAGGAATCAGTTTAAATGACATTGGATTTAGGATAATACCAGTAATTAATAATACTAACGCAAGGCCAGCTATGAATAAATATAAAAATAAGCTATGATCATTACTTAAAATGGAAATTTCAGAGGCTTTTAGACCAAAAATACTTAAAACGCCATTGAAGGCAAGGGAAATAATCCCTAATGCAAAGCCAACATTAAATAGATTATAGCCTTGATGGAATTTAATAGTATGGCTTGATATAGCCGGAACCATTAATCCTGCAATTAACCCCGCAGCTATTCCTAAGGGGATAGAAATATAGTAGGCTAAATCAAAGCCAAAGATTAAATAGCTTACAAGTGGTGAGATACCACTTGAAAATAATAAGGAAATGACTAAATTTTTAACTGGAATCTTATTAATAAGAGCGTATAAATAAATTCCTAAATAAATAGGAAGGGAATTTAAAATATTTTTTCCAAAGAAGGAAAAGCCTAAAATCATATATAATGCAGCATAAATTAAGCCTGACATTCTTAAATCTAATAGTCTTAAAATAAAAAGATTTAGTATAAGAATAGTCGCCGCATTAAATAATGCTCCACCAAGTGAGCCAATGGCAATATAATCGGTTGTTAGAATACTGCTTGAAAGTAAAATATTCTTATAGCCTACAAAAATTTCCCTTGGTGTGTTAAAAATAAAGGCTAAAGCAACCATTACTACTGCTAATATAGGTAAATAAAAGCTTTTTTTCAAATATTCAATAAATCGCATACAATACCCCTTAAAATTTTATAGGTATTATAGCATTTTGTCTTCTTTTTTTCAATTTATATCCCTAAAACAAAGCTAATAATTTTATTTATTATAACAAAAATATATTCAAAGGCTGATTCAATTATAATTGAAAGGTAGTGCCCTGATTTTGTAATTAAATTCGCGGTTGAATCAACAACAAGAGGCTCATCATATTCAACAATATCTCCATTCACATCCGCTACTCCATCCTCCTTCTTATTAAAGCTTAAAATAAGAATTAGAATTAAAAAGATAACAACAGCTATAATTTTTCCCTTTTTCACCTTATCACCATTCTTATTCTATATCTTTTATTTGTCGTATTTTTTTATATAAT
>URFB01000137.1 GCA_900547045.1 uncultured Mollicutes bacterium | reverse complement strand
TGATTGATATTTATTTTATTCAAAAATTAACCCATTATAAAAAATATCCCGAGCTATTAATTATTTTAAATCAGGTAAATATTTTAGGTAGCTTAAGAAACGATTACATTTACAGCTTTATCATTAAAATTTTTAATCTAATAAAGTAAAAAATCATCCTTTTGGATGATTTTTTGTTTTCATACACTATGTATGAAATAGAGAAAGTATTTTGTTAAAAAAGGAAAGTATATTTGTCTTCTTCTAAAAGACAACGGTATTATAAACTTTTTTTGCAAAAAATGCAATATTTTTCCGAAAAAAATGTCGAATTTTGTTGTAAATTATTTTTTTATTGCTATTAAAATAAAAAAGATGTAAGCAAACGTCTACATCATTGATGTTTAGGGGGTACCCTAGCTTAGCTAGGGTATAAAAGGGGGTTGTGAATTATGAATTCACATTTGGGATAGGGATACCAACTTTTCGTTGGCTAAATTATTATACAATATTTTCTATATTTTGCAAGCATTTTTTTATATTTTTTAGTCTAAAATTCTCTCCATTGCAATTTTTTGAGAATGCAAGCCAATTTTTTCGTAAAATTTTAAGGCATCCTTATTATCTGCCCATACATTTAAAGTAAGGTTATAGCCGCCAATCCTTTTAGCATATTCTAAGGTAAAGCTATAAAGCTTTGTGCCAATATGATTACGTCTTGATGCTTCCTCAACACATAAATCATCTATATATGCGGTTTTAATTTTTGTAAGAATATGTGATACTTCTTCCTTTATAATACAAAAGGCATAGCCCTTTATTTGCTTATCATCCTCATATACAAAAACAAGCTTTGTATCATCCTTGATAATTTCTTTTAGCTCTAAATCGGTATATTTTTTAGTATTACCCTTAAATAAATTCGGTCTTGCTCTGTGGTAGACCTCCTGAACTACATATAAAAGCTTGTTTATTTCATTGATATCATTTTCCTCCGTTCTTCTTATTTTTTCCACTTTTATCACCATACAATTTATCCACCAATTTTCTATTTTATTTTCAATATTTTAGCTAATTATGCTATAATTAATTCATAAAGGAAATGGAGATTAATTATGAAAATATTTGTTAGAGCTCATGATTTAGGAAAATCAGATGAAAAAACATTAGCTAAAAAAGTTCATGAAATAGGTTTTGATGGTATTCAGCTTGCCATTAACAAGGCAATTGAGGGTGAAACGGCTAAATATCATGAAATTAGCGAGAAAAGAATTAAAGAAATTGCTAAGGCTTTCAAGGATGAAGATTTAGGAGTTTGTCTTTTAGGAGCTTATTTCAATCCTGTTCACTCAAATAAGGATCTTGTAAAAGCTAACATTTTAAAATTTAAGGAGCATTTATCATTTGCACACCTATTTGACACTCTATATGTTGGTAGTGAAACTGGCTCATACAATGATGATAAGTGGACCTATAATCCTCTTAACCGTACAGAGGAGGCATACCAAATTGTAAAGGGAATTTTCAAGGATTTAGCCAATTATGCTAAGGAGGTTAATTCTAATCTTTCTATTGAGGGTGCAGATGGACACTGTATGTACTGTCCTAAGCAATTAAAGCGTCTAGTTGATGAAATTGATAATGGTCATGTTTTCGTCACTGTTGATGTTTATAACTTCTTAAATGAGGAAAACTATTCTCCTGAATATCAAAGACATATTATTGATGAATGTATTGAGCTTTTTGGAAATAAAATTAAAAACATTCATCTTAAGGATTTTACAATGGATGAAAAGCCACTTCTTAAGGTTGGTCTTGGTGAAGGCTTAATGGATTTAAAGTACATTGTTAAAAAGATTCAGTGCGAAATTCCTGATGCAAACTTAATCTTTGAGGGTGTACCTGCTAATAAGATGGAATCAAGCTTAAAGTATATTAAAGAAATTTTAAATAATGACTAGAAAAAAAGAGGATTTTGAACTGAGGTTTGTCAAGTAGATAGTCCAAAGTATAAAAATAATTAAATCACTAAAGCTAATAAATTAGGATTGGCATGACACCAAATTCGTTTGGAGTCATGTCTTTTAAATTTGCTTGAAACCTCTCATTATTAAACTCTAGGCATTGATTTATCATTCTACCCCATCTAATTTTAATTTAAATTGCTTAGACATATATTGGAATCCTCTATCACTATGAGATATTGGCCTTGCATTTGGATATTTTTCATTTGCTAAAGCCGATATAAATTCACCTTTGGAGATATCTTTTAATTATCTCAATTTTTAATTCATTACTATATTTTGCTTTTCTACCCATAAAAAAACACCTCCAAAGTAGACTTATAATTTAGAGGTGCCGAATCACCATGGAAACAGTGCTTTATTTATTAAATTATTTTATTTGTCTACTTTGAAGATATCATATCATTTTAAATTCTCTTTTTCATATTATAGTATTTCCATTTTACTAATTAGGGCAAGATCAGGGCCATAATAGCTTCCGCGTAATACCCTATTCTTAGATAGCCTAATAGTATTTAGCGCATCAGATAATTTTCCTGAAAATGATATTCCTGTTACAGGATATTTTTTATTTCCATCGAAATAATATCCAAGACGAATTTCTCCACCAATATAATCATTATATTGATCAATCTGAATTCCTGAAAGGGATACACATTCAAGATATGGCTCCTTATATAATTCCTCCTTGCTAAGGCTTCCTTCCTTAACAAGCTCACATGGTAGCATTCCTGTTACAGGCTTATTCATATATTGACAAAGCTTATTAGAGCCAAAGCCATTTACAATAATACCATCTTTGATGATTTCTTGCTCAGTAAGGCTAATACCATCAGAATCAAAAAAGCTTGAATAAACAGAGCCCTTAAGATTTCCCACAAGCTTAACACTAAGCTTATCGCATGAATCTGATTTTTGAATACTATCATTAATATTATATAAATTTTGGTGAGTATAAATACTACCATAATTAGCATTTGATAAAATTGTATTTACAATACTAGAAATTCCTCCCACTCTTAAAATAATATTACCTTGAAGCTTTTCTTTTGGCTTTTTAGCCTCAAAGCGAGCATGGACCTCTTCCATTTTATTTTTAATTTCATTTGTAATATCATCAGGATCTAAATATCCGACATGATATTGCTCATAAAGCTCAACTGATTCATCACTACCATTCCAGGTAGGAATTGCTTCAATCATTGTATCATATAAAAGCTCTGTTTTCCTAAGACCATTTGAATTTTCAACGGTAATTGTCTTTTTAGTTACAAAGATTTCAAGAGCGTTAATTCCTCCATCTTTGTAAGTATCAGCCTTAAAAACGGCCTCACTAATTAAGCCTGCAAGCTCATTTAAGGAATAATCATTAAAATTAGAATCAGATTTATATTCATTAATCTCACCTTCTGCTAGCTTAAAGGGCTTATTATTTACAAGTAAAGCATTTTGATATCCCATTTCAATTTTAGCTTTAATTTCATCATCCGTATTAGATGTGTAAACACTGAAATCAGCCTGTCCAAAGAAATCACCATGCTTAACATAAACCGTCGCTTTAACATCGGATACATTTGTATGTCTTACCGTTTCAAGCTTTTTATGAACAAAGAATAGCTCTGATGTTTCACTCAAGCAGGTATAAATCTTAAAGCCATCAAGCTTTTTATTTTCTTTAAATAATTCTATTAATTTACTCATTAGCCTAATTTCACCTTCGCCTTCAAATGAGGTCCTCCGTCAGTTACACGAACCCACTCCTTATATCCTTTTCCACAGGCACCAGTACCTTCAATTTCAAAATAATCAGAAACCATAGAAATTGACTTTAATAAATCTGGTACATAGCCAGACAATACAACAGGTGCAAC
>URFB01000136.1 GCA_900547045.1 uncultured Mollicutes bacterium | reverse complement strand
AAGGAGCTCTAAAAGCTTTCTTAAGGAAGAAAATTATCGTATTTTAAAAAGCTCAATAAAAGAAGGCGATTACTTAATAATAGGCTTTGGTCATAATGATGAAAAGTCGGATGATGAGTCGCGCTTTACTGATGCTAGTAAGCCTTTTGATGATCCTTCATCATTCGCTTATTCCTTATATAATAATTATATAAAGCTTGCCCTTGATGTGCATGCAACACCTATTTTATGTAGCCCCATTTGTCGAATTAATCCTAATAATGAATATAATGGAAATACAATTCATGATACCAAAACGGGAAATTATAAGGATGCTATCCTAAAGCTTGCAAGAGAAAAAGGACTTTTAGGAATTGACCTTACTTCTAAAACTATTGAGGATGCTAAGGAAGGCTTTGATAAGGCTGCTTTATATCACGCTATGACAGCTGGTCGTCTTAAAGATGGCAATCTTTGCTATGACATTACATCGGTTGATAAAACCCATTTAAATGAATATGGAGCTAATCTTGTTGCTTATTATGTTGTAGATGCAATTAAAAATAGCAATTTAGATTTAAAAAAATATATAATTTCAGATTATAAGAGGCCTGATATATCATATCTTCATATGAATCCGCTTTATAAGCTTCCTCATTATATCGTTCCTGATATGAAATCATATCTTCCTCAGGATCGAAGCTTCAGCTCTGATGGAAAATTCTATGGTCTTGCCTTTGGTAGCTTATCTGCTAATGACTTATCTAATAAAGGGTTTGTGGCATATAAGGAAAATGATTGCTACATTGTTGGTCAATGTGGAGAAAAAAGGCTTGGTGCCCTATGCTCTACCTATGATGGAATATGTGGAGTATTTAGACAGCTATCAATTAAGGAAAACTTTATAGTAGAGGCTGATGTAGAAATTATAAGTACTAATTTTTGTGATCAATCTGGCTTTGGTATAATGCTAAGGGATGATCTTTATTTAAATCAAAAAACAGCTAATGAAATTATAAGCTCTAATTATATTTGTGCGGGTGTAATAACTGATGCTAAATCCTTCGTCGTAAATTATAAAAAAGAATCAACAACTGAAATTTCAAGAACTAATAATGTAGTTCATCATCCTTATGAGAATGGGGATAAATTTAAGTTTTATTTAGAGCGTTTAGGTCAAAGAGTAGTTGTAAAGGCTCAAGGTAAGGACTTTGGCTTTGAAAACGAGTATCTTGATTTTGATTTTCAAGCTCATGATTTTAATAATATTTATCTAGGCTTTTTTGCAACAAAAGGTACAATTGCTAAATATAGTAATATTAATTTTAAAATAACAGGAAATGCTAAGGAGGCATAACAATGATATATAATCAAATATTAGTTAGATTTGGTGATTTAACATTAAAAGGAAAGAATCAAAAGGAGTTTTTAAATCGTGAATATGCACTAGTAAGAAGAAAGCTAGAGGGCTTGAATGTTAATATTATTAACCGTCATGACCGTATTTATATCGATTTACTTGATGAGGATTATAAAAAGGTTATTAATGCTCTTGATCATGTTTCAGGCCTTTATAGCTATTCATTATGCCTTCATAGTGAATCAAACGTTGATGATATTAAGAAAAACAGCCTTTTACTTCTTCAAAATGAAATTATAAAGCCTGCAACCTTCAAGCTTGAGGTAAGAAGAGCGAATAAGAAATTTCCTCTTAATTCAATGGAAATGACACGTGAGCTTTCTTCCTTCCTTCTTAAGGAAATGCAAATATTACATGTAGATGTTCATAATCCAGAAAAGGTTTTAACATGTGAAATACGTGAGGATGGAACATATCTATATTTAAATGCTATTAGAGGAATGGGAGGCTTCCCTGTTGGTGTTGCTGGGAAGGGTATGCTAATGCTTTCTGGTGGCCTTGATTCACCAGTGGCAGGATATCTTGCGCAAAAGCAGGGTATTGAAATTGAATGCTTACATTTTGAATCAACACCTTTAACCTCAATTGAGTCAAGCCAAAAGGTTGTTGATCTTGTAAAATCAATTAGTGCTTATTCTAAGGAGAATAAGATGGCTCTTCATATGGTACCATTTAAGGAACTTCATATGGCTATTCTTGATCATATTCCTGATTCGTATATTATAACTATTATGCGTCGTATGATGTACCGTATTGCAACTAAGCTTGCGATGAAGCGTAACTGCTTATGTATTGTTAATGGTGAATCTGTTGGTCAGGTTGCTTCACAAACCCTTCAATCAATGTTTACAATTAACAATGTAACTAATTTCCCTATTATTAGACCACTTGCGGTTTATGATAAGGTTGATATTGTATCAATTGCTCATAAGATTGGTACATATGAAATGTCAATTAGACCATTTGAGGACTGTTGTACAGTTTATTTACCTAAAAATCCAGCAACAGCTCCTAAGCTTGATCGTGCTATTGAATATGAAAATGCCATTGACTATAAGGCTTTAGTTGATTGGTGTGTAGAAAACACTAAAACAATTTATATTACTCCAAATAGTGATTTAGATTTATCTTTATTAGGACTTGAAGTGCGTCAAGCCTTAGAAAATTTAAAAAAATAATTGTATAATTTGTTGTAATTGCACCAAACTATTTGTGTAAGGAGGTGCAATTATGGCATCTAATAGAAAAGGCGCAAATGCAAATTATCAAAATTATCAGCAACAAGCTACAAACAGCGGTAATTTAAAGTATGAGGTTGCATCAGAGCTTGGTGTTGAATTAGGACCAGATACATCTGCAAGACAAAACGGACGTGTTGGTGGCTCTATTACTAAGGAGTTAGTTAATCGTGCTAAGCAAAGTACTGACACTGAATCAATGAAATATGAAACTGCTTCTGAACTTGGAGTTGAACTTGGACCAGATGCATCCGCAAGACAAAACGGACGTGTTGGAGGTTCTATGACTAAGAAACTTGTAAACAAAGGAAAGCAAAATAACTAAGGTAAATCCACTCGTTATGAGTGGATTTTCTTATTAAATAATGTTAAAATTACACTATGGATGTGATTGTATGATTGAAAGCGTAAATAATGAAAGAGTAAAAAATATTATCAACCTTAAAAGCTCAAAGTATCGTGATGAGGCCGGTCTTTTTATCGTCGAAGGGCCTCATTTAGTTAAGGAAGCTAAAATGGCTGGAGTCCTTAAGGAAGCCTATACCATCGATGAAAGATATGAGGGTGAGCTTGTATCAATTAATGTTATGAAAAAGCTTTGTCAGACCCAAACAGTTTCTCCTCAAATTGGTATTTGCTATATTAAAAGAAATGAGAAAATAGGCAATAAAATATTATTTCTTGATGGTATACAGGACCCAGGTAACCTCGGCACTCTTTTAAGAAGTGCTAAGGCCTTTGGCTTTGATTCAATCTTCCTTGCAAAGGGCACTGTTGATGTTTACAATGATAAAGTTATAAGATCTAGTCAGGGTGCGATTTTTAAGCTTAATTATTTATATGGTGATAAGCTTGAATTCTTAAATAAATATAAGGATGAATATCAAATTTTTTCAACTAATGTTATTAATGGTAAAACTCCAGATGAAGTTACATTTAGTGATAAAATAATTCTAATTCTTGGTAATGAAGGAAATGGTGTTTCTAAGGAAATTTGTGATTTAAAGCTTAATAATTTATATATTCCGATGCAAAATATGGAGTCATTAAATGTCGGGGTTGCAGGATCAATATTAATGTATGAAATATCTAAAATTAAATAAGCTATATTAGAGTAATATTTTGTTGTGAAAGGAGAAGATATTTATGCCACATGCAGGTGGAGGAGGTAGTGGTGGAGGATTTCATTCTTCAGGTAGAGGAAGCTCAAACTTTAAGTCATCAGTTCCTAAAACAGATAAATATGGTCATCCTCATTCAAGATATTACGTGGGACCGGGCTTTTATTATAATAGAGTATATATTCCATTTGATTCTG
>URFB01000135.1 GCA_900547045.1 uncultured Mollicutes bacterium | reverse complement strand
CTTGAGAAATCTCTTTTTTTACATTTAAATTAAATCTATCAAAAAACATATATGGTAACAAAACCCACTACAGTTAAATCAGTTAGCCCCATTGGTCTTATTCTAGCAAAAAATCATATGGTAACAAAACCAAATGACGATTCTAGTTTATCACATACTAGATGGAATTGTAAGTATCATATTGTATTTATACCAAAATATTGAAGAAAAGAAATATACGGGAGATTACGGGAAAGATAATAAGAACATTATGTGAGTATAAGGAAGTCGAAATAATAGAAGCACATGCTATGAAGGATCATATTCATATGCTTGTTGCAATACCGCCAAAATTAGCAGTATCATCGTTTATGGGCTATTTGAAAGGTAAAAGTAGTTTGATGATATTCGAGAGACATGCAAATTTGAAATATAAATACGGCAATAGAAATATTTGGGCGAAGGGATATTTTGTTTCAACTGTAGGATTAAAGGATGAAGTTGTAAGAGAATATATCAGAAATCAAGAATTGGAAGATATGAAAGAGGCTCAAATAAGTAAAAAAGAATACAATGATCCGTTCAAAGGAGCCCAAAAATAAAAGCCGCTAGTTATAGCGGCTGCAGTTGACAAAACACGGTTGTCAGACTATTCACATGCCCCTTGAGGGGCTTGTGAAGTATTAGGCCCTTATAGGGGAGCCTAAATACCACCCGTTGAACGGGTGGATTGTTATTGTAAGCCTAAAGGAATGTAAGCTGGAATTAGTATTTTCAATAATAAAGTAAACTATATCGCTTTAGTGTTAAGCATCTTGCTTGGTCTTTTTGTATACTTATACTAATTGTTAATTAATTTTCTTTTTTTAACTTGAAAAATGGTGTATAATAAAAACGCATTATTTTAGGAGGTACATATGGAGAAAAAGTTTTATTTAACAACTGCAATTGCTTATACGTCTTCGACTCCTCATATTGGAAATGTGTATGAAGCAATTTTAGCTGATGCTATATGTCGTTATAAACGAAAAGATGGCTATGATGTTAGATTCCAAACAGGAACTGACGAGCATGGTCAAAAAATTCAAGAGAAGGCTGAAAAGGCTGGCGTTTCACCAAAGGAGCATGTTGATCATGTTGCTGGTGAGCTCAAGGCTATTTATGATATGATGAATGTTTCATATGATCGTTTTATTCGAACAACTGATGAGGATCATGAAAAAACAGTTCAGGATATTTTTACAAAGCTTTATCAAAAGGGCGATATTTATAAGGGCCATTATGAGGGTCATTATTGTGTTGCCTGTGAATCATATTTTACTGAAAAGGACTTAGTAAATGGCTGCTGTCCTGATTGTGGAGGACCTGTTAAGCTAACTAAAGAGGAATGCTATTTTTTAAAGCTAAAGCCTTATCAGGAAAGGCTTGTTGAGCATATTAAGACTCATCCTGAATTCATTCAGCCTGAATCTCGTAAAAATGAAATGCTTAATAATTTCTTAAAGAATGATTTACCTGATCTTTGTGTATCTAGAACATCATTTACTTGGGGTGTTCAGGTTCCATTTGATCCTAAGCACGTTGTTTATGTTTGGATTGATGCGCTTGCAAACTATATTACAGGTCTTGGATACAATGTTAATGGAAAATCATCTCCATTATTTGAAAAATACTGGCCAGCGGATATTCATTTAATTGGTAAGGATATTTTAAGATTCCATACCATTTATTGGCCAATTATGCTTATGGCACTAGATTTACCTTTACCACGTCAGGTGTTTGGACATCCTTGGGTTTTAACAGGAACTGATAAAATGTCTAAGTCAAAGGGTAATGTGATTTATGCTGGTGATCTTGTTAAATTATATGGTGTTGATGCTGTAAGATATTATGTTTTACATGAAATTCCTTTTGCACAGGATGGTTCTATTACCTATGAGCTTGTAACTGAAAGATATAATTCTGATTTGGCTAATATTTTAGGAAATTTAGTTTCTCGTACTATGGCTATGGCTAAGAAGTATTTTGATTCTAAGGTTTCTTATAAAGGCACATTCTTTAGTGAAGAGGCAGAGCTTAAGGCTTCCCTTGAGCTTATGAAGGAAAATGTTAGAAAGCATATGGATAGCCTTCATGTAGGAGATGCCATTGAAGATATTATCATTGCATTAAGAAGAGCTAATAAGTATATTGATGAGACTGCACCTTGGGCGCTTGCTAAGGATGAGACTAAGAAGGATGCTTTAGAGTCTGTTATTTATGCTTTACTTGAGGCTATAAGAGAGGCTGCTATCTTACTTGAGCCATTTATTCCTGAAACAGCAAAGTCTATTTATAAGCAATTAAATGTAACAAAAACTGGCTTTGATGATTTAGCCTTTGGAACTATTGATACTTATAATTTAGGAGAGGCAGTAATGCTATTTAAGCGTATTGATCACAAGGATATTGAAGCTAAACTTCAGGAGATGAAGCCTGAGGAAAAGAAGGAGGAAGTTAAGCCTTCTAAGCCTTTAATTTCTATTGATGATTTTGATAAGATTGAGCTTTGTGTTGGTAAAATTATTGAAGCGAAGAAGCATCCAAAGGCTGATAAGCTTTTAGTATTTAAGGTTGATGTAGGAACTGATGTTCGTCAAATTGTATCAGGCATTGCTAAATGGTATGATCCAGAGTCTTTAGTTGGCAAGAAGGTAGTTGTCGTTAAGAATCTACAGCCTGTTAAGCTAAGAGGAGAAGAGTCTTGTGGTATGCTACTATGTGCCGCTGATGAAGCTGATGAGGTATTAGAGCTATTAAATGTTGATAAATTAAATCCTGGAGACGAAGTAAGATAAAATGAAATATTCAAAAAAACAAGCTCTAGATGATTTATTTAGGCTTGGTATTGTTATTGTATCTAATGTTATTCTTGCTTTCGCAACGATTTGGTTTTTAGAGCCTGCAAGGCTATATTCCTCAGGTGCTACTGGACTTGCGCAATTTATCGTGCGTTTGATTGAAAAATGTGGTGGACATTTCAATTTAGGTCTTATGATTTTCATTGTAAACGCCCCTATTGTTGTAATAGGATGGCGTTTTGTATCTCATCGCTTTGCTATCTTTTCAACCGTTGCGATTATTGTCAATTCTCTATTTACAGCCCTATTAAAGGGAACCCCCTTTAGTGCTCTAAGTGAGGATATTATAACAGTAAATGGCGCTATTCCTAATTATGGTGGTATTCTTACTCTTGCCATCTTTGGAGGTTTACTTGCAGGATTTGCATCAGGACTTGCCTTAAAGTTTGGTACCTCTACAGGTGGTATTGATATTATTGCTCAAGCATTTGCATTACATAAAGGTATTTCCATTGGCATTTTTACCTTAGCCTTTAATGTTATTATCGCTGTTGTTGGTGGTGGAATTTTACAGGGTAGCTTTATTATTACCCTATTTACCTGTGTAAGACTTATTTTAAATAGTCTTGTAATGGATAAGGTCCATACAGCCTATACCTATACAGCTTTAAATATTTTTACCACAAGTGGTGAAAATATCTCTAAGGAAATTCTAGATACACTAAATCGTGGCTGTACAATCTTTAAAGGAACCGGAGCTTACACTCATCAGGAGCATACAGAGCTTTACTGTGTATTATCTACCTATGAGGTTGATAAGGCTATTAGTATTATTAAAAAATATGATGACCATGCCTTCGTTGTAATCGCTCCAATTAAGAAGGTTTCTGGTAATTTTATTAAGAAAACAATTGTATAGCTTTCTGATTAAAGCTTTTGCTAAAAGCTTTAAAAAAGAGCCTAGATATATATAATATGTGCTCTAAGTCAAGGGCACTAAAAATGCGTAATTATTTATGTATATATTGTCAATCCCCTAGGGGGAAGCATAAACATAATATTTAATTGGAAGCTAATCGTGTTGGTTCATAATTAGCTTCTTTTTTATGCAATAACGGATTGCCACCTTCCAAAAGATATATTTTATATTCAACTGGA
>URFB01000134.1 GCA_900547045.1 uncultured Mollicutes bacterium | reverse complement strand
CATATTTTTTCATCATAAATTGGTCAGAATAGCCAACAATAAGTTGTAATAAAAGCTCAATAAAAATAGGCACAGTTAAAATAAGCATATATTTTAAAGACATTAAATGATCCTTTTTCAAAATAACACCTCACACGCTTATAGTATTATACTTTTTTTCTTTGAATTTACAAGTACCAAAAATAAAAAAAGATGGACATTTTAAAATCCATCATCTATTCTTCTATTTTAAGCTCCTTAATATTTACCTTGCCCATTTTAATATCATAAAATGTATATGAGCAAGAATCAATATGCGTCTTACCAAGAGGAGCATCAAAACAAAACAAATTATCGGAAATCATTGTTAAAATACCCTTTTTAATAATTGTTTTATTCTTGGTTTTATGTTCACTAACCGTAATTTGTGTTCCTTTAAGCTTTTCAAGGCCTTCCTTTATAGCCGTATAATCTCTTTCAAAAACGACAGTTTGTTTCAAATTAATCCCTCCTGCCTTCCTTTTTCTTCGATTAAATTATACCACAAAAAAAGAAAATAAGTAAGCATTTTTTTAAAAAAGTTTATATTTAGTTTATTTAATAAGTCCCGTGATAAAGATTTCAAGGTCTATCGCAATTAAAATGATTCCACCCAGTAATTCGGCTTTATTGCCAAGCTTAGTACCAAATCTTTTACCGATTATAACCGCAACATAACAAATAATAAAAGTTACAACAGCAATAATTACCGCACTAGTTATAGCCATTGGAATTGTATAATCAGAAATTGTAAGACCAACTGATAAAGCATCAATTGAGGTCGCAATAGCCTGAATAAAGAGCATTTTCATTGTAAGAGGCTTATTAGAGGCTTCTTCTTCATCCTTATTATTAATACATTCAACAATAGTTTTAGTTCCTAAAAAACCTAGTAGGATTAAAGCAATCCACGGAATAAATCTTTCGATATATTCAATAAAGGCATGCCCTATAAAATAACCAATTAGAGGCATAATAGCCTGAAAAACGCCAAAGGCAACAGCAATTAAAACATGCTTAGAGCGTTTCATATTAGCTTCATTTAGTCCATTAGCCATAGAAACTGCACAGGCATCCATCGCAAGACCAACACCTAGTAAAATACTATTTAAGAAAAAGATAAAATTCATAATAACCTCCTCTAGAAACAAAAAAGACCTATGCTTAAAAAGCATAAGTCTCGTTTTTTAAGATTGAGCCTGGATTAACCATTTTGTAGACCAATCACTATTACTAGCAAACTACTCCCTTATAAGGACTTAATATTTAGTTCTTATTTATAATACAGGATAGAGCTTAAGTTAGTCAATTCTAATTTTTTTATTTTACTCTTAAAATTAAGCATTTAAGATATAATTGCTCACCAGCCTGCAAAAGAGCCGGATGATCAGGTGATTGAATTCTAAAATCTAAAAACTGAACCGTTCTTTTAGCATCATTTGCAGCCTCTGATACCATTTGCATAAATAAATCAGGTGTCATATGCTGGCTACAAGAAAATGTTAAAAGATAGCCACCTGATTTAATAATCTTCATCGCCTGCATATTTATATCCTTATAGCCACGATAAGCCTTTTTTAAGGATTCCTTTGATTTAGAAAAGGCAGGTGGATCAAGGACAATTAAATCATATTTATTAGCGTTAGCATTATCGTGAAGGAAATCAAATACATCAACACATTTAGCCTCAAGCTGATGATAGCCATTTAACTTAGCATTATTTAAAATTTCATCACATGCTCTTTGTGAAATATCACAAGCATCAACATGGCTTGCACCATACTTGCAGGCATGTAGGGCAAAGCCTCCTACATTAGAGAATGCATCTAAAACATACTTATCCTTAGCATATAATCTTAAAATATCACGATTAAGCTTTTGATCAAGAAAATATCCTGTCTTTTGGCCATTTTCCATATCAACTATCATATGGATTCCATCCTCAACAATTTCTACTCTTGGATTAAAGCTTCCATATAAAAAGCCCTTTTTCTGCTCAAGGCCTTCCTTTTCTCTTACAGGCATATCACTTCTTTCATAGATTCCCTTACAGCCTGTAAGCTCAACTAAAATATCAACAATATCCTGCTTAATCATATCCATACCCAAAGACATAAACTGAACAGATAAATAATCACCATATTTATCAACAACAAGACCTGGTAGGAAATCAGCCTCACTAAAAACTAAGCGTGTAGCCTCCCATCCTAAGGTCTTTCGATGCTCAAGGGCATATTCAATTCTTGTTTTAAAGAAGGCTTTATCAATCACATCATTTTCATCAAGTGAAAGAATTCTTACCATAATTTTGGAACTGGTATTTAAAAAGCCATAGGCTACAAATTGGTGGTCAAATGCATAAACACTACATACCTTACACTCTTCAATAGATCCCTCAAAATTATTTACCTCATTATTAAATACCCAAGGATATCCATTTAAAATATTTTCTTCTTCATTGCGGTTTAAGATAACTTTTAGCATATTTCCTCACAAACAAAGGGACCTTAAAGTCCCTTTTTATTATAATTTAATGTTTAATTTTTTCTCAACGTATAATTTAATAATCTCGCAAGCGGCTTCAATACCAACACTTGAATCAATTGTTAAATTATAAGACTCAGCACGTCCCCACTTCTTATCAGCATAGAAATTATAATAAGAAGCACGTTTTTTATCCATCTTTAAAATTGTTTCCTTAGCCTTTTTAGTATCAAGATTATAATACTTTACTGCTCTTTCAACACGAGTATCGATTGGAGCTGTAATAAATACGTTAACTACGTTTGGATTTTCACGCAAAACATAATCAGCACAACGTCCTACAATAACGCATGACTCTCTATCTGCAATAGCCTTGATAGCCTCAAATTGAGCTAAGAATACCTTTTGAGATAAGCTCATATCTACGCCAAATGATGATGGAACAACACCAGTAAAGAATCCATCCTTTTTCTCATCGTAATTATCTAAAACAGCTTTAGATAGACCACTTTGAGTTGCAGCAGTCGTAATTAATTCATTATCATAAAAATTAACACCAAGCATTTCTGCAAGCTTCTTTCCTATAAAACGTCCACCTGAGCCGTATTGACGACCAATTGTAATAACAAATGACATATTAACTACCTCTTTTCTTCACCTATATTATAACGCAAATAAAATAACTTTTCAATCATAGTTTCTTTCAATTAATAAAGAATTTTCACTAATAAAGGAAATTTTAGAATTAATTTTTTCAAAATATCCATTTCCCTTTATTTTTATTTGTGACAATACTAAATCATTAAAATCTTGGATTTTATTTAAATACTCAAGCTTAAGCCTAAGGCTATCGTTTGAAAAATAATATCTATCACCATAAAACTCACCCTTTAAGTGATAATTAAGACTCCCAATTACGTAAGCTCTCCATTTTTCATTTCTTTTAAAGACAAAATATATATTGGTTTTAGTATTGATCACTAAAATAGCTAAGCTTCTAAATAAAAGTTCTTTAACTTTAATATATATCTTATTATCCTTTTGCCAAAAGCTTATAAAGCATCCCTCTAAATAAAGGAATTTATGCTTAATATCCCTTCCTGAGGCTATATTATTAATAATCAAATCATATTTTTTCATTTTTTTTACATTTTTTCTATTGACATATCCCGTTTTTTTGATATAATATTACTCGCCTGATTTATTTAGGTACATGGCCCGTTGGTGAAACGGTTTAACACACATGCCTTTCACGCATGCATGTATGGGTTCGAATCCCGTACGGGTCACCAGTTGATTATTCAGGGTTTTACCCTCTAAGGATATTTTCGGATATCCTTTTTTTATTATTGAGACTAAATATTTTTTAAAAAATATTTAATTCATATTTTATAAGTGACTTCATATAATACCCTATTTATATTCTAATTTAATTTTACAACTTACAGAACCCACATTTTATTGAAAATATAAAATATACTATTGACATATCCCGTTTTTTTGATATAATATTACTCGCCTGATTTATTTAG
>URFB01000133.1 GCA_900547045.1 uncultured Mollicutes bacterium | reverse complement strand
TTTGTGGAGAAATTTTTAGTAGGGCCTCACAAATTGTTATACCAGCATCGGTAAAATTGACAATTTCCTCATAGTCAGCATTTACATCTACATAAATCCATCCAGCCTCTTCTATTTTTCTTAATGCAAAATAGGCAAGGCTTTTTTTAGATGATAAAGCCTCAGTAGCATCATCGTCATCTAAATCCTCATCCTTGTCAAAGCTTAGATTAGAATTTTCTAAATAATTAGTTATTTCATCAGCTAGAAGCTTTTTATCGGTTCCTAAAATAGAGCCAGTTTCATATATTTTAAACGCTTCAATTAAGCATGCAGCATATAATTTTTTATTCTTAGATGATAATATTGAAAAGAAATTTTCAGGTATAATATCAAATATATTCATAAACACACCTCACCTGACATTTACAAGACATATTTTAGCAAAAAAATAACTTAATTGCAATAAAATGTGATTAGATAAGACAAAAAAGGCATAGATTATAACTTAATATAATCTATGCTATTTTTTTAAACATTAAACTTAAAGAGCATTATATCGCCATCCTGAACGACATAATCCTTTCCTTCCTGTCTAACACGACCCGCTTCCTTAACATGAACCATTGAGCCATACTTCTCAAGGTCTGCGAATGAAACAGTTTCAGCACGAATAAAGCCTCTTTCAAAATCACTATGAATGATTCCAGCACATTGAGGAGCAGTCATACCCTTACGGAAGGTCCAGGCCTTTACCTCCTTCTCACCAGCTGTGAAATAGGTTGCATAGCCTAGTAAATCATAAGTAGCACGGATTAATAAATTAAGACCAGCCTCAGGAATGCCAAGTTCTGATAGGAACATATCTCTTTCCTCAGGAGGCATTACCGCAACCTCAGCCTCAATTTCAGCTGAAATAGGAATTACCTTACTTCCTTCATTTTGTGCATATTTTACTAATTCATTATAATATTTAGAATCAGTAGGGTTAGCAATTTCTGTATCAGACATATTAGCTACATACATAATTGGCTTAGCTGTTAGGAAGCCATAGCGCTTAATATATGGCATTTCCTGTTCAGAGAATTCTAGGGTTCTAACAGGCTTACCATCAATTAAAACCTCACGAATCCTTTTTAATAACGCAAATTCAAAAGGTGCGTCATCAATCTTAGATTGAGCCTTCTTCTCAATTTTAGGCATTCTTGTATCAACAATGTCAAGATCGGAAAGAATTAGCTCCATGTTAATGATTTCAACATCACGAATCGGATCAACACCGCCCTCAACGTGTGTAATATTAGGATCATCGAAGCAACGAACGACCTCAAGGATAGCATCACAATTTCTAATATTAGCAAGGAATTGGTTTCCTAAGCCTTCTCCTTTTGATGCACCCTTAACTAGACCAGCTATATCTGTAATTTCACAAAGGGCTGGGACTAGTGATTTTGGTTTATACATTTCATTTAAATATTCTAATCTCTTATCAGGAACAGTTACAACTCCTACATTTGGTTCAATTGTTGCAAAGGGATAATTAGCTGCAAGTGCTCCAGCTTGAGTGATTGCATTAAATAATGTTGATTTACCAACGTTTGGCAAGCCAACAATTCCTGCTGTTAAAGCCATAATAATACCTCCATCGGTTTTAAACCTTTTTTATTATATCATTTAAAATGATAAAATGAAATACTAAATAAAAAAAGCTCTTAAGTTATTAGCCTAAAAGCTTAATTTTTTTATTTTTCAAATGTATCCTCATAAAGCTTAATTGCTTTTTTAATAGCTTCCTTAGCATCAGCCTGACCATAAACCTCTTTAACTTCTGTTTCCTTACCCTCAAGGGTTTTATAAACTGAGAAGAAATGTCTAATTTCATCTTGCATATGTAGGGGAAGCTCAGAAATATCATTATAAATTGAGTAATCAGGGTCATTACATGGAACCGCTAATATTTTTTCATCCTCCTCACCCTGATCTAGCATTTTTAAAACGCCAATAGGCTTACAATTCAAAATAGTCATTGGAAGTATGGCCTCGCTACAAATTACAAGCACATCTAGAGGGTCATGATCTCCACAATATGTATGTGGTATAAAGCCATAGTTTGCAGGATAATGCGTTGAGGTATATAAAATACGGTCTAAAAATAGCATTCCTGTTTCCTTATCAAGCTCATATTTATTTTTCATTCCTTTAGAAATTTCAATATAAGCTAAAAATTTTTCTGGTGTGACACGCTTAGGGTCTACGTCTTTCCAAATATTCATTGTTAATACTGATATAATACTTACAATCCCTCGTAATATATCTTCCTTTCTTTATTTTTTTAATATGGATTGAAGCGATTTCTATTCCAATATCATTATACCAAATATTAGCAATAAATTAAATCATTATTTTATATAGCTATTATCAATTTTTAATCTCTTTTCATATAATCATACATTTCACGTAGAGCACTTTTTTCAAGTCTTGATACCTGAGCCTGCGAAATTTCAAGTTCACTTGCGATTTCCATTTGAGTTTCATCTAGGAAATATCGTTTATAAATGATGGTTTTTTGTCTAGGATCTAGACGACTATAGGCATTTTTAAGCATTTTTCTTTCAGCTAGCTTATCTAATATTTTTTCATCATTGCCAAGCTGATCTGATAGTTCAATTACATCAGAGCCATTATCATAAATAGGCGTTGACATCGAAACGGTATCCTGAATTGATTCTAATGCTAGGATTACATCAATTGCTTCTACTCCTAGACTTTTGGCAATTTCCTCAGTTTTAGGCTCACAGCCATGCTCCTGAAAATATGATTCCTTAAAATTTAAGCTTTTATAGGCTAAATCCTTATAGGACCTTGAAACTCTAATTGAGCCACTATCTCTTATATATCTTCTTATCTCACCGATAATCATTGGTACTGCATAGGTTGAAAATTTAACATTATGGGAAAGATCAAAATTATCAATAGCCTTCATAAGTCCTATTGTACCAACCTGAAAAAGGTCATCATTATTTTCCCTTTTGCAGCTAAATCTTTTAATAACACTTAAAATAAGTTTTAAATTACCTTTAATAATTTTATCTCTAGCTTCTGTTGAGCCATCGTGTGCTTCCTTAATTAATTGATTTGTTTCCTCGAAGCTTAGGGTTTTAAGCTTTGATGTATCTACTCCTGTAATTTCTACCTTGTACATTTTATCACCAGTTAAAGTGTTTGAAGCTTTTGAATAATCATACATTTATGAATAATTATTCTTAATTTTTTAATTATTTAGCATCTAAATGAATTGCAATATTTTCCTTTAATTTGTCAATTATCTTTTTTTCAAGTCGAGAAATATAGGATTGTGAAATTCCGAGGTAGGATGCTACCTCATGCTGCGTCATTTCCTCCTTGCCAAAAAGGCCAAAGCGAAGGGATATAATTTCCTTTTCTCTTTTTGAAAGCTTATCAAGCTCTAAATACATCATTCTTTTTCTTTCGTCATTGATGACGTTATCAAGCTGTGAGGGCTCATTAGCTGACAATACATCAGCTAAAATGAGTTCATTTCCATCGGCATCAATATTTAGGGTATCATCTAAGCTTATTTCAAGCTTTTGCTTCTGAATTTTCCTAAAAAACATTAAAATTTCGTTTTCAATACATCTTGAGCAGTAGGTCGCAAGCTTAATATTTTTGTCCTTCTTGAAGGTTTCAATTCCCTTTATTAAGCCCATTGAACCAATTGAAATTAAATCCTCAAGCAAAACCTTAGGGCTTTCAAAGCGCTTGGCAATATATACTACAAGTCTTAAATTATGCTCAATTAGGGTATTTCTAGCATTTAAATCCTTAAGTGCTACTAAATCTAAGAGCTTTCCTTCTAGCTCCTCATCTAAGGGTTCTGGTAAATTCATTGGGAAATACATGTAAGCACAATGATTAATTCTAAATATTTTTCTTATAAAGCTTATTAAAAAGTTTATCATCCTTATCCTCCTATTACATTAAGACCAATAATGCCATCTCCAACATTATCACGAAAAATTACTGAACCAGTAAACCTTATATATCTTCTTTTAATCAGAATATAAAAGTCCCTACAT
>URFB01000132.1 GCA_900547045.1 uncultured Mollicutes bacterium | reverse complement strand
TTTCTGGCCTGCCCATACAATACGCGGCCGCCCGCTTGTCCCCCGACACGACATATTACATGTATCCCGATGTCATGACAGACAAACAGATCGGAGTAAGCGTGAAAAGCTTGAAAAAATCTTCGCAAATATTTTAGGTACCGAAGACGCTCTTGTAAGAACCCAAATTATGAGTGGTACTAATGCCCTATACCTTGCCTTTTCTGCCCTCCTTAAACATGGGGATACAATGATTTCCTTAAGCGGAAAGCCATATGATTCATTACTAAAAATGGTTGGTATTGTGGGAGATTCAACTCAATCATTAAAGGCTAATGGAGTTAGCTATGAGCAAATTGACCTCGTGGATAATAAATTTGATTTAGAAAAAATCAAGGAAAGACTTGCAAGAAATGATGTTAAGCTTGTAGAAATTCAAAGATCTAGAGGCTATTCATCTCGTAAATCCTTAACTATTGCGCAAATTGAGGAATGCATCAAGGTAATTAGAGGTGTTAATAAGGATGTCATTATCATGGTGGATAACTGCTATGGTGAGCTTGTAGAAAAAAAAGAGCCTGGTCATGTTGGCGCTGATGTTGTTGTTGGTTCTCTAATGAAAAATTTAGGTGGTGGAATTGCAACATCTGGAGGCTATATTGCGGGACGTACAAAATATATTGAAATGATTGCTGATAGACTTACATCCCCTGGTGTAGGAAAAGAGCTAGGTGCTAATTTCAACCAAAATAGTAATTTCTTCAAGGGTGTATTTATGGCTCCTAACGCTGTTAAGAGCGCCCTTAAAACTCAAGTATTTGCATCATACATGCTTGAGCATACAGGATTTAAGGATATTTCTCCTAAATATAATGAATATCGTACTGATATCATTCAAATTATCGAGCTTAAGACTAAGGAAAATCTTGTAGCCTTCGCAAGAAGCATTCAAGCCTCTTCTCCTGTTGATTCAGGTGTATATATTATGCCAGCGCCAATGCCAGGATATCCTTGTGATGTAATTATGGCAGCCGGCTGCTTCACCGAAGGAAGCACAATTGAGCTTTCAGCTGATGCTCCTTGCTGTGAGCCTTATACATTATATATGCAAGGTGGCTTAACATATGAATATGGTAAGCTTTCAATTATGCAGGCTCTATCAAGTGTATTAGCTCAAAAGAAAAAAAACAATAAATAGTTTAGATATCAAAAAGCTTCATAATATGCTAAAATATTCAAATAAGCTATTTGTGTGGCAACAATATTCTACATTAAACACTTAGATTTAATTCTGAGTGTTTTTTATTTTCAGCAAGAAAAAAAAGTGAAAAAATCACCTTTTAATTACTGCTATATTGTCCACCATCAATTCGGATAATGGAATTATTAATATATCCTGCCTCATCACTTATTAAAAACTTAACAAGATGAGCAACCTCACGAGCCTCACCAATTCTTCTTACTAAAATCTTATCAAGCTCCATTTGCATAAATTCCTCATCGTAATCCGCAACCTCGCTTTCGGTATTAATTAAACCAGGAGCGATGGCATTTACGGTTGCGTATGGTGCAAATTCAATTGCCAAATTGTGAGTTAAGGAATTAAGTGCCGCCTTTGAGGCGTCATATTCAATTCCCATTGGATAATAGGTATTCATACCATTAGTTGAGGAAATATTAATGATACGGCCCCATTTTTGATCAAGGATATGCTTCTGAGCTCTTTTAGAAGTTAAGAAGGCTCCAATGACGTTAACATCAAGGGTCCTTCTAAAATCATTAACATCCTTTTTGCTAAATATATTAGGAATATCAACGGCCGCATTATTTATTAGGATATCAACACCACCAAGCTCTCGCTCAATTGTATCGAACATTTGGTTAACTTCTTCTTCCTTACTGACATCACATTTAATAACTAAGCTTCTAATTCCAAACTTAGAAATGCGCTCATTAAGAGTAAAGGCTTCAGCCTTTGACGTATTATAATTAATAACACAATCATAGCCTGAAGCCGCCAATTCTTCAATTATAGCCGCACCAATCCCCTTAGCGCTACCTGTAACTAGAACAACCTTACTCATTTAATTAATTATGCTCTACCGCAGTAAGAACCATCAATTGTAGAGATAATAACCTTATCTCCCTCTTTAACGAATTGAGGAACTCTAATTTTTAAACCTGTCTCTAGTGTAGCATCCTTTGTAGATGTAGATGATGCACCAGGTGCAGCAGGTGTAGTTTCAGTAATAGTTAGGTTAACCTTATCTGGAAGTAATAATCCTAATACTTCACTTTCAAAGAAACGAAGGCTTAATTCCATACCCTCAAGAATATAATACTTGTTATCACCGATTTGATCAGCTGAAAGCTCATATGTTTCATATGTTTCCATATCCATGAAGAAATAAATTCCGCCAGCCTCATAAGAATATTGGACAGGCTTAGTAGTAATAGTAGCTTGCTCGAACTTAGTGTTTGTATTGAAGTTTCTTTCAACAATGTTACCAGTTCTTAAATCCTTCATTTTTGTCTTTAAAATTGCAGCTCCCTTACCAGGCTTAACATGCATAAATTCTTGAACTACAAATAATTTTCCATCAATAATTAATGTAAGTCCATTTCTAAAATCTCCAGCTTCAATTGCCATAGAAATAATCTCCTTTAATTAAATAATTTTTATACAATTTAATTGTATCTTTTTTTTACATAAAATTCAAGATTTATCTTTTATTATAGACTAGCTAAATCCTATTTTTTACAATCCAAGTAATGAAAGGGCAATAATTCCACCTAAAATAATGGCAATAAAGATATATTGCTTCCAAGATAGTTTCTCTTTAAGAATAATTCTTGATAGAATTACCGAAATAATAACCGTACCCGCACCTAAAATTACGGCTGCAATACCTTCACCCTCAGAAAGTGCAAAAATATATGTTGCTTGACCCATGGTCTCAAAAATAGCAGCTAGAATCTTATCCTTTTGTAGATATACCTTTTCATACCATAGTAATGAACCCTCATTAACTACAGCCTTTTCATCTGCCGGATCAGCAGTTGAGAATAATTTAACGCCCTTAATCTTAAAGAAAATTAGAATACCAATTGAGATGAAAAAGAATGTAAATTCATAACAGCAGTTAGCCATATGCTCAATTGTATCCTCACTAACACCAAGAAGTAAGGTAGATTTGAAATCATCAACATAGAAAATATCTAGGAATGTACCGCAAGCATCAAGCAATGCGTAGCAAAATGGCATTGCAAAAGCCCAAATAGCTAGTTTTTTACCAAAGCGCTTCTTTAAGTCTGTATTACCAGTATTTTCCACAAAGCCAACACCTAAAATACCAATAACAATAATTACAATTACGATAATTGCTGGCCATTCTATTTTTTCATGTAAGAAAATAGCACAAAGAATTGGTACAATTGCACCTGATGTATTTTCGATTGGATCGGAAATTGATTCCTCAACAAATCTTACACCAAAATATGAACAAGTCATTGAAATAATATAGCATGCAGATACTGGTAGGTATCTTAAAATATTTAGCATAAAATTTCTAAATGCATGCTCGCCCGTTAAAAGACCCTGCGATAATAGAATTACAAGGGCGTATACACCCATAAATAATCCAACAAAGCAGGTAGTTTTAAGGTGAGCATATTTTTCATGTGGGTGATTGCCCTTCTTATAAAAAATTTCTGCTATACCCCATGCCAAGGTTGAAAAAATCAAAAAAAACCACAACATTTTATATAACTCCTCTTTACATTTTTAACTATCATAGTATAAAGGATTTGGGCTTATCTTTCAAGTATTTTTTTAAAAAAAGAGCCCTTAAAAAGGGCTTATTAAAAAAAATGTAAAAATATTTTATTAATTACTTATAATTGACTGTAACCTTTCCCTCATCATCTAAATAAATCATATTGTGATCATTATAAATAGAAAGATTGGCATTTTCAAAATTAATTACGATTTTATCCTTTAATGCTTGAACACCATATGCAAGACCATACCACCGTGATTCTACTCTTGCAACATCAAAGGTAAAATTCCTAAATGTAACAATGTGACCTTTACTATAAATAGCATCACCATTAAA
>URFB01000131.1 GCA_900547045.1 uncultured Mollicutes bacterium | reverse complement strand
ATATCTTTCAAGTAATACCTTACTATTTCTTGTATCCTCAGCATAAATTCTTCCTACACTCTTTAAAACATTAATCGCTCTAAAGGTGATATCCTCAAGATTACCAATTGGTGTAGCTACAAGATATAAAATATTTTCTTGATTATTATAGCTATATATACGCTTCATATTAATACTTAATCACACGCATTGCCTTTTCACGAACATCACGCTCGTCATAAACAATTTGCATTAAATCCTTACGCTTTTCAGCTGTAATTCCTAATTCCTTTTCAATTCTTTCAAGGAATAAATGTTCTAAAGTATTATAAAGGTCATCTTCCATTGAAATGGATACTAAATTTAAGAAAACAATGTTTTTAACGGCTTGATTAGCATCCTTAAAGTAATCAATTGTATCATCAATTGAATCTGATTTTGAGAAGGTATATTCCTCAACAATCTCGCGTCCGATTTCTCCATAAATACGAGAAATTAGTTTCTTTTCAACCTCAGTTGGTTTACCATCAATATCAATCATATAAACCGCAAGATCTAAGAATTTTAATTTTTCCTTTTTTGTAAGTAAGCTTAAAAACATAACAATCACTCCTTATTCGGGCATACCTATTTTTCATTATTATAAATTCCTAAAACCTCTTTTGTATGCTTATTATCATTTGTATGAATAATAAGCGGAGGTAAAATCATTAGGCCTCCTGCCTGTCCATCCTTTCGGCATTCAATCAAAATGTGATTGCATTTTGCATCCGCCTTAGGATAAACAAAGCGTAGCCTTTTAGGCTCTAAGCGATATTTTTGACAACTAGTTAAAATATCAAGCAAACGATCAGGTCTATGAACCATTGCGAAGGTTCCTCCATTCTTTAAAAGCAATGAGGCTTCCTTTACAAGCTCATCTAGAGTTATTAAAACCTCATGACGAGCAATTGTTTTTTCATCGTTTTTATTAATATTTGACTTGCCCTCAATATATTTGAAAAAAGGTGGGTTAGTAACAACAACATCAGCCTTATAAGTACCAAGTATTTTAGAGGCATTTTTAATGTCATCATTAATAATATGAATTTGCCCTTCCTTATTATTTATTTTAACACTTTTTTGGGCTAAATCATAGGATTTTTTTTGAATTTCAAAGCCATAAATTGAAGCATCTGTATTTAATGACATATAAAGAGGAATAGGAGCATTACCTGTTCCTAAATCCACAATCATTTTATCATTTTTCTTGATTGACACAAAATTAGCCAGCAAAATAGAATCTAGTGAAAAATTAAACATTTCATAATCCTGGTATATTTTAACACCAGGAATACCTAAAAGTTCATTAATAACCTCAGCCATTATAAAAGCTCCTTTAGCTCTTTATTATTTTCTTTTTCACGGTCCTTTTTAGCACGCACAATCTTAACGTCCTCAAATTTTAAATAGCCAAAGCCATCAGATTGAAGGTATTTAACCTTTAAATTGTGATTTAAAACATCACATGATAAAACCTTAGCCTCACCCTGCTCCGTTGATACAATATCACCAATATCAGGTGCATTTCTTCTAAGCTCGGTATAAACATCATTTTCATAGTTAATGCAGCATAAAAGCTTTCCACAGTTACCAGAAATCTTAACCGGATTTAGGCTTAGACTTTGGTTTTTAGCCATTTTAACCGAAACATTAGCAAATTCTGTCAAGAAGGTTTGACAGCATACTACAAGTCCACATGGGCCAATTCCACCAAAGACCTTAGCTCCATCACGAGATCCTACCTGACGAAGCTCAATACGGGTTCTATAAACTTCTGCTAAATCCTTAACTAAATCTCTAAAATCAACACGACCATCAGATTCAAAATATATAATTAGCTTTTGTCTATCAAGGGTATATTCACAGTTTAAAACCTTCATATCAAGCTTATGCTTTTTAACGAGCTCCTTTGTATGCTTCATAATATCAGGCTCTAGACTTTTATTTTCATTAAATGTTTGAATATCACTTTCGGATGCTTTCCTTAAAACATCTTTAATCTCACCTTGGATTTCGCCTTTTGCAAGCTCAAAGGGCTCGCCTACGACCTCGCCAAGCTCGGTTCCTCTTATGGTTTGAACAATAACCTTGTCATTATTTTGAAGACGTAATCTATCACATCCAAAATAATATCTTTTACCAAGATGCTTAAATTGAATCTTACAGCATTTCATTTGGATTCCCTCCTTTAGAAAATATTTACAAATAAATTATTTAAAATATTTTTAGGCATTACATTATTTTGTAGCTTTATAACGAGGCTATAGATTAGCTCTAAATTCTTTTTAGCATCCTCGTATGTTAAATAATTTTTGTACTTTGCAATTTCATTAATATAGCCCTTTAAATGAATATCAAGTACACCATTATATAGGGATATAATATCGCTATATAAAATAATTAATAAATTTAAAAAGCTTAATAAATTATCATAATTATCAAAAAAGCTTAAATTTTTTCTTTGATACATAACCGCCTTTGATGGTGAGTCAAGCTCTAAAAAACCCTTAAATAGCTCATTTAATCTTACAGCAGTAGGATCTGATGACATCAAAATAGCATCATCAATATTATTTGTAAGATGTGATAAAACAGATGCTAAATGGGGCTCTACACCCTTATCCTCAAGTATTGAGGCTAAAACTCTATCGTCTAAGCTTTTGAAGGAAATTGTTTGGCACCTTGATGTGATTGTAGGTAATATCTTAGCTACATTGGTTGTACATAAAATACCATATATTCCCTCTTCGGGCTCTTCAATAAATTTTAAAAGACTATTTTGACTATTTTGATTCATTTTATCCGCATCAAGAATAATATAAATACGTGGTCCTGAAACATTACTTGTCCTAGAAAATTCTTCCTGAAGACCAACAATCTGTTCCTTCTTAATAATCTTTGAATCCGATGAAATAACATATACATTTAAATGCTCATTATTTAAAATTTGGTGACAGGCCTCACATTTCATGCAAGGCTCATCTTCCTTGCAGTAGAGCATCATCGCAAAATAATACGCCATTTCTCTTTTACCTACACCAGCAGGTCCTTCAAAAATATAAGCATGTGATAATCTGTTTTTCTTTTTAGTATTTAGAAGAATTCTTTTAATATCTGCTTGTTCACTTATTAAATCAAAATTCATCGCTTTCACCTAGTGCTTAAATATGAATCAATATGCTTAATAATATCCTCAACTACAAGATTAGAGGCTTTTTCTCCATTGATAGTAATAATTCTTTCAGGATACATACTAGCTATTTTTTTATAGCCGTTATAGACATTTTCATGGAAGGAAAGTGATTCTTTATCAAGACGGTCAATCTTTGCTCTTCCTTCAATTCTTTTAAGCCCTACCTCTGGCCTTACATCAATAAAAAAGGTAAGATTTGGCATATAATTTAGGGCGAAGCAATTAGCCTTTAAAACATTATCAATACCAAGTCCTCTAGCTAAGCCCTGATAAACTAAGGATGAATCAATGTAGCGATCACAAATAACTACATCTCCTCTTGTAAGAGCTGGAATAACCTTTTCATGAAGATGCTGCATACGTGAAGCTGCATATAATAAAGCCTCTGTTTCACCACACATTTTCGTATTGTTAACATTTAAAATAACATTACGGATTTGTTCAGCAATATCTACGCCGCCTGGCTCCCTTGTTGTAACTGTATTATATCCCATTTCCTTAAAATGGTCATTAATTGCATTTATAATAGTAGTCTTTCCGCTACCCTCGCCACCCTCAAGGGTTATAAAAATACCTGGCATAAATATCATACCTTTCACATACAATCGTTTGTATTTAGTTTGTCACAGAACAGGGTTTAATTAAAGTGTTAATGGCTTTAATAGACATAGTATTTTTTATTATTTTAATCTAAGCTTTATTAAAATGCTTTTGGTAATTAAGTATTAAAAAGGATACTCACATAAGAGCATCCTCAATATAATTAATTATAAATATATTAATTTTTATCTTAATAATCAACTCTAACCAAATACAAGCCACAGCCTGGAGCTACAGGATAATGCATTTGCTTTGAATGATTTTGATATAATTCTAAAATTATATCTTTTTTTAATTTGCCATGACCGATGGCAATTAAAATTCCCATCATTCTTCTAATTTGATATTTTAAAAAGCCGGTTCCCTCA
>URFB01000130.1 GCA_900547045.1 uncultured Mollicutes bacterium | reverse complement strand
ACCTTATAATAGTCCATCCTAGCACCTCACATAATTTTATGTATGGGACTTAAAAAAATGATTATTATCTAAAATTAAGCCAAATAAAAAAGGAGAAAAATCTCCTTAATTTTATCCTAAAATAAATTTAATGCTCCAACCGGTCAAATCTAAAATATTTCATGGTATACTATTAAAATTATCAACTGAGCCCTTCTTCCAGCCAATAAAGGAGAAAATAGCCTCAATTCCATTAGCAGCATCCTTTAAAATAAGATTTTTAATTTTCATAATCCCAGACCCTTTTAAAGATTTATAAATCATGATGAATACCAATAGAATAAGCAAAAAAAAGACCTGATATAAATATCAAGTCTTGTGCTTTTAAGAATGGCGGAGCAGCAGGGATTTGAACCCTGGCACCAGTTTCCCGGTCTACGCCCTTAGCAGGGGCGCCTCTTCAGCCACTTGAGTACTACTCCATCAATAAGCCTTTTCATTATAACCTATATATATTTTAAAGTCAAATGTTTTTTATTTTTTTATCTTAAAAATGTAAGAAAAAAGGAAATGAAATTACTCATTTCCCTTAATCATTGTAAGTGATAGCTTATGATGCTCTAGGTCAATTCCACAAACATAAACCTTAACCTTATCACCAACACTTAAAAGCTCAGATGGATGCTTAATATATTTTTTACTCATTTTTGATAAATGAACTAAGCCATCGTATTTAACTCCACAGTCAACGAAAGCACCAAAATCAACTACATTTCTAACCGTACCCATTAGCTCATCGCCAATTTTTAAATCCTCTAAATGCTTAATATCGCTTCTTAGCTCAACACTATCATAATTGTCTCTAATATCTCTTAAAGGCTCCTTAAAGGCGTCCAGAATATCATTAAATGTATATTGGTCTAGGCCTGAGGCCTTTAAAAGCTCGCCCTTGTCAGCATTATCAATTTTTTGCTTAAGCATATCGGTACCAATTGATGATGAATCAGAATCAAGTAAACGCAAAATGGTATAGGCATTTTTATAGCTTTCAGGGTGAATAGAAGTTTTATCAAGCGCTTCCTTTCCATCAATAATTCTTAAAAAGCCCACCGCTTGCTCGAAGGTTTTAGCACCGAGCTTAGAGACCTTTTTAAGGTCAGATCTTGACTTAAATGGACCCTCCTCATTACGGTAATTAATAATATTTTGCGCAATGGTCTTATTAAGACCAGATACATACATTAATAAGGATTTAGATGCTGTGTTAACATCAACGCCAACCTTATTTACTGCCTCTTCAACCACTGCATCAAGCTTCTTAGCTAATTCATTTTGATTAACATCGTGCTGATACTGACCAACACCAATTGATTTAGGATCAATTTTAACAAGCTCAGCTAAAGGATCCTGCAAGCGTCTTGCGATAGAAACCGCACTTCTTTGCTCAACGTGGTAATCTGGGAATTCCTCTCTTGCAATATCACTTGCACTGTATACAGAAGCACCCGCCTCAGATACAATTGCATACTTACAAGGAAGCTTATACTCCTTAATTACATTAGAAATGAAATCCTCGGTTTCACGTGAGGCAGTACCATTTCCAATATCAATAATATCAACATGGTATTTATTAACTAAATCAACAATTTTCTTTTGGCTAGAAAGCACTAAATCATCTGACACACTCTGGCCCTTAGCCTTTTCATTGGGATAAATAACCCCAATTTCTAAAACCTTACCTGTAGGATCTACTACTGCAAGCTTACAGCCAGTTCTAAAGGCAGGGTCAACACCAAGCACAACCTTATCATGTAAAGGTGCCTGTAATAAAAGATTTTTGACATTTAGAGCAAAGACATCAATTGCCTTAGTTGAAGCCTCCGCACTAAGATCCGCTCTTACCTCACGTTCAATCGAAGGATAAAGCAATCTTTTATAGGCATCTAAAACAGCCGCTTTAAGGTCATTTAAAAAGATTGTATTTTCTCTTCTAATAATTCCTCTTTCAATATAGGCAATATTTTTAGCATCGTCCATCTTAATTGATACAGAAACAACATCCTTATCCTCAGCACGATCAATTGCTAAAATACGATGTGATTTAATCGTTGAAATAGCCTCATCATATTCATAATAATTAGTAAAAACCTCGTTCTCATCAACGGCATCCTTTTTCTTTTTCGTTACGATATGACCAAACTTTTTCATGGTATCACGTAAAGCCTGACGGAATTTCGCATCATCAGAAATTCTTTCGGCAATAATATAGGAAGCCCCCTTGATTGCCTCATCAACCGTTTTAACCTCATCTGTTAAATACTTACTAGCAACCTCTTCTCTTGTTGACTTAGTGTAGCATTTAAGCATTTCATCAGCCAAAGGTGAAAGACCGAGCTTAATCGCAGCGGAAGCCTTTGTTTTTTTCTTTTCCTTAAATGGTAAATAAAGATCCTCAACCTCAACTAAACGCGTTGAAGCCATAATACTTTCCTTAAGCTCAGGTGTTAAAAGACCCTTTTCATCAATTAGTCTAATAACATCCTCCTTTTTCTTAAGCAAATTCACCTGATATTCAAATTCATCATTGATGCTTCTAATAGCCTCTTCATCAAGAGCACCTGTAGCCTCCTTACGATATCTTGCGATAAAGGGTACGGTAGCTCCTTCATTTAGCATATTTAAAACAGAAAAAATTTGTGATTCCTTAATATTAAGCTTTGAAGCTAAATTAGCGATAATTTCTTGATTTAATTCCATATTTTCTTCTCCTAAAACAAAAGGCGCCTAAGCGCCTTAATTATTCATTATCATTTGAAACTTGACTATTATAATATTCAACAAGGTCCTTAATTTCTCTTATATCCTTTGCAAGACCTGTATATGTACCAGTTGACTCAACAGCTATCTCGTCATCGTTATATTCAATGCTTGAAACGTATTTACCCTCAGAATCTAGAACAAATACTGCAGGAGCTGCCTTTTTTGAAGCAGCGCTTGAGGAAGATCCATCAACATAGCTAGATCCTAAGAAGTCAATATTTCCTAAAAGAGATGTATTAATAAAATAAATCTCAACGTGATATTGATAATATAAGCTATTATCTGCTCCTTCTTCAGACTTGAATTTTATATTTGAATTATTAGTCTTAATACTTTCCATTAGATCCTTAATAGCCTTATTAGCCTTAATATAAGAATCTCTATTTGGATCATCTAGCTCAAGATCATCAATCTTTGTTTGAGTCATATATGTTTCATCATATGCAAAGATGAAGGTATATTTACCACGCTCATCAATATGATTATTATCAAATAAGGTATCAAGCTCATTTGCATTAATTTTATATGAGCTATACTCACTAAAAATGTTTTCGTAGCTTGCACTATAAACTACATTATAGGTAATAATTAATCCTACAACTAACGCTATTATTAATGCTCCAATCACACTTGAAAGAATTGTATACAACTTCCATGTGTGCTCTTTTTTTTCACCTTTTATATTATTTCTTGCCAAAGTAGTTCAGCTCCTTTAAAAAAACACTATGCTATTTAATTATAAAGGAATTAAACTAAATATTCAAGGTTAATATTATAAATTATTTGTATTTTAGGCAATTACAATACTATTGGCAACCTCTATCATTTCCTCTAGGCTTAATGTGCCAGAAATTATTTTAAATTCATAATTATTTTTGTAAAATGTTAAGGATGAGCTGCTTACAAAGCCTAAGGAATCATCAAGCATTACAAATTCATCATATATCCTTGATGTTGTAAGCAAGGAATCAGTAATTCCCTGATAAACAATTGTATAATTTTTATCACCCTTGAATGAAACAATAGTAATTTCTTCATTGTCATTAGTAGCTACCTCTAGGTCAAAGGGATTATTAAAGCTAATTTGCTTACAATCTGTAATTTTACCCTCACCTATTAATGATGTCTCCTGCTTCATAATTTGATCTAAAGCAAATTCGCTATTAGAAATCGTTGGATTTAATTTAAAATTTTTAATTTTTAAAATCATCTGCGCTGTATCATCACAGTTATAGCTTATTTTAGATAATTCCTTAGTACTTTTATTAATATAAACCCTTTGATTATTTAGGCTTTTTTTAATATGATGATTGATTTTAGATTTAAAAACGTAATCCTCATCCGTTTCTGTCATTTCATGTGAACTATCGCTTGTAAAATCCTCAATTACCTTATTTAC
>URFB01000129.1 GCA_900547045.1 uncultured Mollicutes bacterium | reverse complement strand
CTCCGGATTTTTCCTTAAATACCTTTGAGTAAAGCATTGATTCACCAAATTCATTGATAATCTTTATATCATAATCCATATAAGTACGATAATCTGTAAACTTATTAATAGCACCATTTGAATTTAATTCATCACTTGCAAGGGATGTGAATAGCATATCAAGCTGCTCATTGTATTGCTGTTCAAAGTCATAATTAAAGATTGAGCGTCCATCACTAATTGAATCAGCCTTAAACATATCATAGAATGATGCATATTGAGCTGATTTAGGGAAAATAAACTCATATGAATCACGACCGAACTTAATTGACTTAAGAGTATCATTAATCTTAGAGATTTCAGCCTCAGCTGTCATAATATTATTACGTAGCTTAGAAATGAAGTCCTCCTTGAAAATGATTTCGGCTGTTTCACGAGCCTTACGAACCTGCTCCTCTTGCTCAACAAGAGTTGATTTTTCTAGCTTATTAAGCTCATCAAGATAATGCGGCATTTCTGAAACACCAAGGGCTAAATTTGAAGCATAGCTGTTAATATATTTCATTTGCTTATTAGTTAAGCCATCAGCTAGGTTATCATAATTTTGATCGCACTTGCTTACACGGCTATTAATATCATCAATTGCACGATTAACGGCCATTTCAGATACTAGCTCATTGTATTCATCCTTAGCCTTTGTTTCAAGCTCAAGATTTTCAGCCATAAGCTCATTTAATTCCTTTTGAATAAGAAGCTTATTAGTATCTAAATCCTTAATTTGACGCTCAAATGTTTCAATTGTTGACTTAATTGAACCAATTTCTGATACAGCAAGCATTTTCTTAGCATCTGATTGCTTAATCAATTGATTAGTCTTTTGATATTCCTCTTCAATTTCAGAAACAGAAAGCTTTTTAATTGAAGCCTTCTTTACATTAAGCTCAGAAAGCTGTCTTGATAATTCATTAAATCTTAAAACCTTATCAAGAGATGAAATCAATGATTTTAAATCAAATGATCTTAAAGCTTCGTTTTGCTCACGTAAAACGTTAAGCTTATTATTAATTTCATAATATTCAGTCTTTAGGGCGTTACCCTTTGAATTCCAATATTCTGTTTGCTCACCAATGGCGCTCTTACCAATAAAGCGGTCAACATTTAAATTCATATTTCTTACAACGAAGCCACGATAAATTAAACCATCGTTAGTAATAGATGTTTGATATTTCTTAAGATCGTATTCATGATCACATCTTATAACATTACCACAGGTAAAGTTAATATAATATCTAGCATCCTGATTAATAGAATCCATAATTTCAGCAAGTGAATTCTTAGAATAATCCTTGAAGCGTTGCATCTCCTGTGTATTTACAAGACCAAGACCATATGAACGATACTTACCCTTATTTCTTGCAAATATTTCTAGAGCATCATCATAATATGAAGGCTCAACAATTAGGTCGAAGCGACGATTTCCAAGGTAGGCCTCAATTGTTCTTGCCCATTCCTTATCCTTAATTTCAATAAGCTCAGCGAAAATATGAACAGAAATATCCTTATTAAACTTACGCTTTAGTCCTTCTACAATATCCTGACGAATTCCAAGGACATCTGGAGAATAGTTAAGACGGTTTTGACCAAGTGAGGCAATAGCATTTCTTACCTCATTCATTTCCTTAACCTTTTCATCCTTAGCACTTTGAAGCTTACCAGTAGAAATTAGGTTTTCATTAATTACATCCTGGAATTGCTTATCATATTTAATTAATTCCTGCTTAGTATTTTGAATCATTAAAGGATCAATATTTGAAAGCGGAACATTAGCAAATTCCTTAAATAAAGGCGAATCATTTTCACGACGAATACGATTAATTGTATCCTTAATGTTAGAAGCACGCTTTAAATAATTATCAGAAACTCCATCATATTCACGAAGCTCATTCTTAACCTGATTAATTTGCTTATCAACATATTCCTCAGCCTTAAAATCATCATTATTAGAAAGAACCTTGTATAATTCCTTACTTCTTTCATTTAATGACTCAATATACGATTCATGACGGTTAATCTCCTGAAGCTTTGATTCTCTTCTTTCATTCATAATCGCAATTTGCGTTTCTAAATCACCTTTTTTAGAATCATAATTTTCAAGCTCAAATAACTTTAATAAATAATTAAGATATTTCTTATCATTATTTACTGATAAAAGCTGATTATAAAGCTCCTGCATATCGTGAAGATCATTAATCTTAGACTTTATAACCTTTAGGGTTTCCTCAAGGTTCTTATACGATCTAATTGAATCCTGAATTGGAGAAATATCAATTTGCTTTTCCTCAAGAATGTTTTGGTAAATAAATTCCTTAACATCAGAAATTGGCTTGAAGGCTAAAGCCTTAGGAATCATTCTAAAGAAATCCTCGTTGATTGAACCAAAGGCAGTCCTAAAGCCACGCTTTGCATCACGCTTTGAAAGGAAATATTCAAATGCATTATTATTTTTTCTAAACTCAACTGAAGAATAGATATGATTATCATCACTTACAAAGAATTGATCATTCATTCTTGTATCATTTGCAAGATAGAATAGACTCTTAACTGGCGTAAGATCACCGAAGGCATCCATTACAACACCAACAAGGAAATATTTATCCTCTGTCTCATCATAAAATTCAAGGCAAATATGGCCTGTAACATTACCTTCTCTTAAATATTCCTTATCCTCAAGACCAAGCTTACACTTAATGTATCCTCTAAGATCACGCTTACCCTTTTCATTAGCTGCAAGGTTAAACTGTGTATCACCAGCTGTAATTACATAGGTAATAGCATCTAGAATAGTAGATTTACCTGAGGCATTAGGTCCTGTAAGCAAAACATTATTTTTAACATTAATTGTCTCATTTGCAAGGTAATGCCAATTAATTAATCTAATTTTTGTTAGCTTTTTCATTCCTCATCACCTGCTTCACTAACGATTCTTGAAACGGTATTATAAACCTCAGTAATTTCCTCTGTATTAATTGCATAAAGAATTGTAGGCATTATAACAACCTTTGTATTTGACATTGTAATATCACCAATTGTCTCAATTAAATTAAAACGACGGAATAAACGTAAAGCTGAAACTAAATCAGTCTTGTTAATTCTCTTCTTAATTTCTAGATAATTATATTTTTCATGAATATCTAAAACACTAATTACTACATTTTCATTTAGTGATGTTTCCTTTAGACGTTCATGATATAAAAGCCTTAATATTAATAGGATAATAGTTTCATCACGACGAAGCTTTAGGAAGCCCGTATTTTGATCACTGCTAAGCATAATTGCGCCAATACCCTGATCAAGCTTAACCTCATAGCCTAAGATGGCAAAGAATTCATCAAATACCTCTTTATATGAAACAACAAAATAATAATTATCCTTATTATCCTTCTTATCTCTTGCAAGGAAGGTGCTTGCAAGAAGCTTATTTGCTATATCCTTAAATGTTGCCTTCTGAACACTTGTTAATCTTTCATATGAATCCAACATTATTATTCACCAGCCTTAATAACAAAATTTGTAAATGTAAACTTGTAATGCTTTACCTCATCATCAAGCTTTGTAACATCCCATGATTGCTCACAGGCATAAATTAAAGTATAAATTAGCATCATAACTGTATCAAGATCCGTATTAGAATGACAAACATTAGATGCGACTAGCTCGCCATTAATTTGATATTTATTAAAGAACGCACGGATCTCCTTTTCCTCGTATGAAAGACCATATGCTTTAAGGTATTCCTGAGTAGATTCATCAAAATCAAAGGTTGATAAATCTAATAATTGATTATCAATTCTTGTATAGCGTCCACGTGGAGTATACAATGAAGATTCCTGATTATAGGTTTTAGTTTGTCTTAGCGTAAACATTTGCTGTAAGGAATTAATTGCCGAATCCATATGATTGGCTTTTCCTTCAATTTTAATATATTTCAAAATTGTATTAAGCTTACCACTAATATTATCATCCTCAGTTAGTAAGAATTTAATCTTGCCAATTGTAGAATCAATATAGCGCTTATTCTTATAGTCAATTTCACTAATAAATGAATCTAGGCTATTGAATACATCAATCATATCATCAAGATCATGATATACTCTTTGACTTGGATCATCAAGTGTACGATATTTTTGCTTATAATCCTCTATTAGTGTATACATTATAGCTTGATTTTGTTCATACTCCTCAAGCTTAGTTACAATTGGAAGACGATACTTATTAATATTATCGCCC
>URFB01000128.1 GCA_900547045.1 uncultured Mollicutes bacterium | reverse complement strand
TGTATGAATTAAATTTGTTTGCGGGCTAGTATAAATAGCCTCCTTTCTTATATTTATTTTTAATTACTTAATTATTTTTTTTAGTCTTATTTCTAAGACATCTATAGTATACAAAAAGCAATACGTAGAATTATAAAAGCAATGTGTGAAATTGTGTGTATTGTGAAATATTTTGGCACTCTTTTTATTTGAGTGCTAATCGATAGATTTGAGCTTTATAATGATAAAAACCGCCTGTTAAGCGGTTTTAATGATTACTTCTTAGGAACTAGCTTAGTAACGCCACCCATATAAGGCTGTAAAGCCTTTGGTACATTAATAGAGCCATCCTCATTATAGTTATTTTCAATTACACCAATTAATCCTCTTGGAGTTGCAAGTACAGTATTATTTAGAGTATGAACTAAATATGTACCATTTTCACCCTTAGTACGGATTTGTAAACGACGAGCTTGTGCATCTCCTAGAGTAGAGCATGAACCAACCTCAAAGTACTTCTTTTGACGTGGGCTCCAAGCCTCAACATCGCAGCTCTTAACCTTTAAATCGGCAAGATCCCCTGTACAGCATTCAAGAGTACGAACAGGAACATCTAGGCTACGGAAGAACTCTACAGTATAGCTCCACATCTTATTATACCAATCCATTGATTCCTCTGGCTTACACAATACAACCATTTCCTGCTTTTCAAATTGATGAACACGATAAACGCCACGCTCTTCAATTCCGTGAGCACCTACCTCCTTACGGAAGCAAGGTGAGTAGCTTGTTAAGGTAATAGGAAGCTCAGATTCCTTAACGATTTGGTTTTTGAAGCGTCCAATCATTGAGTGCTCAGATGTACCAATTAGGTATAAATCCTCACCTTCAATTTTATACATCATGTTTTCCATTTCCGTAAAGCTCATAACGCCTTGTACAACATCACCATGAATCATAAATGGAGGAATACAATATGTAAAGCCCTTATTAATCATAAAATCACGAGCATATGATAGCATAGCTGAGTGAAGACGAGCGATATCTCCTAGTAAATAATAGAAGCCATTACCACTTGTACGTCCAGAAGCCTCCTTATCAAGACCATTAAATCTTGCAATAATATCTGCATGATATGGAACCTCATATGCAGGTACTACTGGCTCACCATAGCGCTTAATTTCAACGTTTTGGCTATCATCCTTACCAACAGGAACTGAATCATCAACGATTTGAGGGATGACAAGCATAATCTTTAATAGCTTTTCAGAATCAGCTGTAATTTCAGGCTCAAGTTGTGCAATTCTTTCATTGTTCCTAGCTACAACAGCCTTAATTTCATTAGCCTTATCAATCTCTTTGTTTTTCATAAGAGCGCCAATTTGCTTTGACAAATCATTACGAGAAGCTCTTAAAGTCTCACATTCTTGCTTATTAGCACGAATTCTTTTATCAAGCTCGATAGCCTCATCTACTAGTGGAAGCTTCTCGTCTTGGAATTTCTTTTTAATGTTATTTTTAACAATTTCGGGATTTTCCCTTACAAATTTAATATCTAGCATATTAATCCTCCTAAAAAATAAAAAAAGCCCTTAGAAAAATCTAAGGACGAATGATCGCGGTGCCACCTTAATTCTAGGAATAACCTAGCACTTAAACCCTTTAACGCAGGAATACGTTTGTCTCAAAGGTAGATTCACTAGGCTCAATATCTATTTTCACCAAACATAGACTCTCTATAAATTAAGTGACTAGCTACTATTTCTTTTCACCGACATTACATTCATATTATAACCCTTTTTAAATGTTTGTCAAACATTATTCAAGGGGAATTGCTGTAGTATTCTTATCAACACCTACAACCATATTAGTTTCAACATGACTTACAGCGTCAATTCCAAGTAATGTACCTACAATAAAATCACGATAATATTGTAAGTCCTTAGCTACTATCTTTAATAAAAAGGCACCATCGCCTGTAATAGTATAGCACTCAACTACTTGACTAATATTTTTAATCTTTTCTACAAAGTTTGAAGATGTTTCACGATTAAGGGGATTAAGATTTACCTTTGCAAAGGCAGTAACCTCATATCCTAACTTCTTTTCATCTACAATAATCGTTGTCTTAGCAATAACACCACGCTCTCTTAAGCTTTTAGTTCTTAAAAGACATGAAGATTGAGCAAGGCCAATTTGGTGAGCTAATTCTAGATTAGAAATAGATCCATCCTCTTGTAAAATTTGTAGAATTTTCTTATCATAATTATCTAATTTTTGTCCCATACAAGTCACTCCATTCAATTAGTTTACACATAAAATTCTAGCACTTTTTCCTTATAAAGTAAATATACTTTTTTGAATAATATTCGTTAATTATCAAATATTTTGAAAAAAATTAATCCGTTACCGCTTACATAACTAATAAGATTAAATGCTAAATTAAAACTTTTCAAAGTAATAATATTCAACCTTTTTATTCATAACCTCAGATAAAATCTTGAAAAACTCTGTAAAGCTTCTTACGGTTGTAATAGCCTTTAGGGCCGGATCATCAACATAATGATGTAAAATTTCCTTTAGCTCATCTATTTTTGAGGCGTCTAAAATATGAAGTCCAATTTGATGATTATTAAATGAATCCCTTACCGAAAGTACTCTACAATCCTCTACTCTTATTGAATCGATTGAGATTCTAATTTGACCATAATGCTTCTTCATATAATCATATTCAAGCTTAATATTATCAAGATAATTAACCTTAAGCATTTGCTCATATTTTTCATTGATAATATCAACATTACGATCAGACATTTCAATTCCTTGCATTGCAAGATAATCACAGATTTCCTCTCTTGATTTATGCTTACGCTTTAAAATGACGATCTCTACTAAAACCTTCGAAGAGTAGGTATAGCCCTTAATACAAAGCTTTGAAGCTGTTTGTGAGCAATAAATTACTGTATCATCAATACAATCAGGATTTTTACAGCTATATCCTAGATTCTTAACTCTAATAAAATTACCATTTGAAAACTGAATAACCTTATTAGATACCGTATAGCGATACTTAAGCTTAGAACCACAAAGGGGACAGACTGATATTTCCGGTTTATACGTTTTAGTATGCTCCATTTTTATCACTCCAATCAAAGCCGACATATATTATAATAGAAAAACTTGCTTTTGACAAGTTTTTTCGAGCTTTTTATAATTATTTTGCAAATTATTCGAAATAAAATTCGGCTTACTTTAAAGTATCAATTATTTCATCTTCCTTTTTCAAATGATAATATTCTGATAAATCATTATCTAAAAAGATATCAAGCATTTTTAAAAAGCCCGGAGCTAGCTTATATTTATCAATTTCATCAAGCGATACCCAAAAATTCTCACCCTCATTTGAGGATATCAAATTACCGCTATATTTATTTGTTTTATATAAAAAACAAATATTTCTTACACCATCACAAAACCATTGCTTAATACCACAAAGCTCTAAGGACCAAATATCAAGACCCGTTTCTTCCTTTACTTCTCTTATTGTTGAATCTACAATTGATTCACATTCCTCTAGGTGTCCACCGGGGAAAGCAATTCCGCACCAGTTTTTAACACGATTTTGAACTAATACCTTTTCATTATCATAAATCATACACATATTAGTTAATTCTGTTTTTTCAATATTATGAGCCATAAATTCCTCCATATAACCTCCATGTAAAAAGAGACCTAGGTCTCTTTAATTAATAATTATCGTAGGTATATACCTTCGTTTTCAAATGATTTAAATAATAAGCTAACGCAATGCTATAAACTATACTTATCCCAAGTACAATAAAATAAACATTCGAATAGCCAATAATACATAAGGGAGCATTCAAGCATAATGCTAAAATAGGTAGGGTATATTTTGATTTATTAAATAAAATATGATAACCATTTGATATTAAAAGGGAAATCAAAATAAAATATTTAAAATTGTTTTTCAAAAAAATAATAGACGCTATAACAACAATATTACATAGCTCCGTAAAAAAACCATTTAGGTAAACTATGAAGATGATATTTTATATCATGATCATAATTGATAAAATCATAATTTAACTTAACAAGAATAGCTTCAAAAATAGCAATTATAATCAATAATGTTTGTATGTAACTATATTCATCAAAGGCCATTGTAAAATAAATAAAGGGGAAAACAAAGGCTGATGCTATTACAAGTAAATTACTTTTTATTAAATATTTCATCTTGTAAAAATCCTCGATAAAACATCCATAACATTATTAACCTGTTCAG
>URFB01000127.1 GCA_900547045.1 uncultured Mollicutes bacterium | reverse complement strand
AGTCTTTTATTTAGGATATGTGATAAATGCATTAGTTTTAATTGTTTCATTTGTATTCCCAGCAATATTAGTTATCAGTAATAATAAATATATTAAGTCTGAAAAAAAGGAGGCGGTTTTAAATGCTTAAGGAATTTAAAAATAAGCTTCTTGAAAGAAAGCTAAATAATATTAACATATTAATTGAAGAAAATAGAAAGCTACAGGAAGTAGAGAAAGATGATATAAAATTATATAAATTAAAGAAAAAAGCGTGTGAATATTCTCGTAAGCAAAAGAAGATTAAGGATGATATTTGGTGGTTAAATTTACCAAAAGAAGAAAAAAACAATCAAGATACAAATTTATCATTTTATAAACTTGATTCCAATAATTATTGGTTAGTTTTATTAGTAACAGCAATTGAACTATATTATTTAATTGCTTTGCTTTCAATGATGGAAAGAAGCTTTTATGTAGGTATTGTCATCTTATTCAATATTGGAGTATTACTATTCTTATTTACATGTGCAATTAAGATTAGAGCATATAAGAAGCTATTTTCTTATTTAATTGTCGGTTATGGAGCCTATTGCTTATTAAGATTTGCGGTTTTACCATTTATGATGAACGTTGATTTATACAATGGTAGCTCAAAGATGTGGCAAATAATTATATGCTTAATCATTAGCAGTGTAATATCAATTTGTTCTGGTTATAGCTCTATTCTTAAATGTAATCGACAAATTAAGTATATTAATGATGGAAAAATTATTTTAAAAAATTTATCTAGGTAGGTGGTAACATGGCTAGTCTAAAGCTTGTTAATATTAATAAGATATATCCTAATGGAGCTCATGCTGTTCATGATTTCAATTTGGATATCAAAGATGGCGAATTCATAGTAATGGTTGGACCATCAGGATGTGGTAAATCTACTACACTTCGTATGATTGCCGGTCTTGAGAGTATTTCATCAGGCGATTTAATTCTTGACGGTGAAAGAGTTAATAACTTAGCACCTGTTGATCGTGATGTAGCTATGGTTTTTCAAAACTATGCTCTTTATTATAATATGTCAGTTCATGATAATATTGGTATTTCTTTAAAAATTAAGCATGAACAAAAAAATACGATTCATAATAGCATTATTGAAACCTCAAAGAAATTTGATTTGTTTGATTATCTAAATCGTCTTCCCGCTAATTTAAGTGGTGGACAACGTCAAAGAGTTGCACTATGCCGTACTGTTGTAAGAAATCCACGTGTCTTTTTAATGGATGAGCCATTATCAAATCTTGATGCTAAGCTTCGTGAGAAAACGAGAAGTGAAATTGTAAGCCTACAACGTGAGCTTAAGACAACTACTATTTATGTAACTCATGACCAAATTGAGGCTATGACAATGGCTGATCGTATAGTAATAATGAATAATGGCTATATAATGCAGGTTGGAACACCAACAGAATTATATGATACTCCTAATAATTTATTTGTGGCTGGATTTATTGGTACTCCGAATATGAATTTTATTAAAGGAATGGTAAAAGGAAATAGTTTTCTTATAAAAGATGAAATGATTCCTCTTACTCCAACACATCAAAAATTATTAAAAGAATACGATGGTAAAGAGGTAATTCTAGGAATTCGTCCTGAACATATTGATATGTCAGAGGAAGTCTATAATCAATATAAAGTCGCATTAACATTGCCAATTGATTATTACGAATATTTAGGTAAGGAATATTATGTTAAGCTTCGTCTTAATGATGACATTTTAACGGCACGTCTTGATAGTAGATATGATGTATCAAAGGAAAATTTAACAGTTTATTTTAATATGGATAAGGTTTGTTATTTTGACCCTCAAACAGAACAAAGAATAGGGAGGTTAGAAAATGGAAAAGAAAACATTTAAAGGTGAGGTAAAGTATTTGTTATCAAAAACAGCCTTTCTTATTAAATCATTGTTTCATAATCCAATTAAACTTTCAAATTTATTCGTTGCAATTGCAGGTATTATGCACTTAATTATTTCAACTATTCAAATAAATACGATTAATACTCTTTCGAATCAAGAATGTGGTGTTGTTTTGTTTATGTTTATTTTAGTTGGACTTGCGGCGGTGTTTAATGCAACAAGGTTTAAAGAAGCCAAAGGTGGAAGAGTAATCTTTGTTGTGGCTGTATTATCAATTGTCATTGGATTTGGTATTTGGCTTTTAGCAATTTACTTCAATGCCTATTTTAATCAAGCTAATGCTGATCAGGCACAAATTATTAAGGGTGTTATTCTTTCAATAATAATGGTAGCTTTTTATGTGATTGGTATGGTTGGTGCAGTATGGGCCTATTTTAAAAGAAAAATAGCATTAAAGGAATGTTAAAAGAGGAGGTGCTAGTGATGAAGGAAGAATCACATGGATTTTTAAGCAAAATTAGTGATAATGTAAAGGTTAGTTTTTTTAGATGGTGGTTTGTTGGCGCAATTTACTTTTTTGTTGGATGGGGTACTAAACTTGGTAATAGTAAGACAGCATTTGATTTTATCTTTATACTAGCTCTTGTAACAGCAGTGGGAATGATTTTTATTTTCAACCCAATTGTTTATGGTATGTTTGAAATTGAACAAAACGGCGTTATTATCAATAAGAAGATTAATGAAAGAAGTGTTTGGCTTGGTTCCTTAATGAAAATTGGTGAATTCTTTAAATGCTTTATTGTAACTATTTTAGTGTTTTTCTCATATCAATTTATTAATTTTGGTATTAACAAATGGTTTGGAAATGGTTCAGATACAGTCGTAATAAAAGGTGAGCCTATTATTTACGCAACATTATTTATTATCTTTTATAATCTCCTTTGCTTTATAGTTTATAAAATATATTCATTATTTAAAGCTATTAAAGCTAAAAGGGAGGTAAAGGAATGAAGGATTTAATTTTGATCCCGGATTTAGGAGTATTAAGGAAAGAATGTAAAAACGTTAAGAGGAAGCAGTTTAATCGGCTTTTAGATGAGGTAAATCGCTATTTGAATATTGATATTCCAGCTAATCCACCTGCTCAAAGTACAACATTCATAGGAATATCAATTATGAATCTTGCACTTGCATACTTGCTTACAGATGATGAGAGATATTTAAATAAGGCTTCTAGGTATATGAGCACTGTATGTGATTATGAATACTGGGGAAATGCTCATCTTGTAAATGTGGATCTTTCAGCTTCTTGGATTTTGTTTAGGTTATAACTGGTTATTTGATAAGCTAAAGATAGATGAAAAAAAGAAGATATTAAGTAAATTAAAATATCAAGCTGATATCATGCTTGATTATAAACAAAAGACAGTTGGTAATGGCTGGTCAACTAATTATTGGCAAAATCATAATTGGATAAATATGACAGGACTTGCCTGCTGTGGATATGCAATAGCTAAGGAATATCCTAAGGCTTTAGAATACATTAAGGAAGCTAAAGCTAATTTTACAAAGGTATTTGAGTGCTTAGCTGATGATGGAGCTAATTATGAGGGTGTAACTTACTGGCGATATGGAGGAATGTGGTTATTTGTTTATGCTGACCTGCTTAATAATCGCGAAGGAATAAATTGGTTTTTAAAATCAAATTATTTAAAAAATACATTTTATTATCGACTATATCAAAGTGCAAGCATTTTAAATCGACAATTAAATTTTGGAGATTGTCACGACAGATATAGTTCTCATTCTATTGCAGTCTATTATAAATATGCATCAATGTATAATGATGGTTATGCTCAGACATTAGGAAATTTAGTTTTAGACAAATATCTTTATGAAGAGCAATATCAAAGTAAGCTTAAGCCGGGAATCCTATTTGAAGCTGGATTTGAACTTTTGTGGTATGATGCGAATGTTTTAGAAAAAAGCTTAGAGGAGCTTCCTCTAGTGCGTAAATTTGATGATTTGGGATTGGTTTGTATTAGGAATGGCTTTGATGAAGGCTCATCGGTCTTTTCTTTCAAATGTGGATATCCTGGAGGCCGTAAGCAATGGCTTTTAGGATGGGAGGAATATTATAAAAATAAACAGAAATGTTTAGCTCTTTCTCATAATCATCCAGATAATTTATCGTATATTTTAACGAAAGGCCATGAATATTTAGTCATAGATGATGGCTATAATCGCAATATTAAGCCTTATGATCATAATAGTCTTTTAGTTGATGGTTGGTTATGTGATGCAAATGATGTAAGTGATGTTTATATGTCATCGGCTAATTTAAGAATGAATCATAATGAATTTGATTATAAGGATTATTATGGAAAGCTAACATATTTCTATAATGTAAGGCGAATGACAATGCTTCAAGGTGATAATACTAAAATATATCCGATTTCTTT
>URFB01000126.1 GCA_900547045.1 uncultured Mollicutes bacterium | reverse complement strand
TTATTATTTATAATCTTACCATTTTCTATTACTAGGCTTCCCTTTGACTCTCTAATTGAGTCCTCCATCAAGGTGTATTCATCAGAAGAAACTGCTAAACCGTTTGATAAAAAACAAATTGTTGGTAAAAGTGCTACAAGAAGCATAATAAAAAAATAAATTAAGCTTTTATATATTTTTTCCGTAAGATATTTAGCAATAAAATGCGGTTTTATTAAAACTGTTGTTATACGCTCTAGCACATTTTCACCTTCTAACGTTTTTTATTATACCATAAATTAAAAAAAATAAAGCCCTCTTAACTTTCTTTTTCAAAAATAATATGTTATATTTGGCATGGTGATAATAATGAATTTAACAAATGATGAGAAGCATTATAATACGCTTGCCAATTATTATTTAAATAAATATCATGAAAAGGTTGCGAAAATTAGCCTTAATGCTGGCTTTAGCTGTCCTAACAAGGATGGTACTAAGGGCTATGGGGGATGTAGCTACTGCTCAAGGTCAGGATCTGGTGATTTTGCCGGCAAGCCTAGCGATGATTTAAAAACCCAATTTGAAAAAATTAGGGAGGTCATGGTTAAAAAATGGCCTAATGCCCTTTATATACCCTACCTTCAGGCTAATACTAACACCTACGCTGAGGTATCAAGGCTTGAGGAGATCTACACAAAGCTTTTAAGCCTTGACCCTAATGTTGTTCAAATATCAATTGCGACCAGAGCGGATTGTCTTGAGAATGAAAAGATAGCCTTACTTTCCAAAATCAATAAAATTATTCCCGTTCAAATTGAGCTTGGTCTTCAAACTTCTAATGAAAAAACCGCAAGTCTAATTAATCGTGGCTCATCAAATGAGGAATTAATTGACGCGGTTAGAAGGCTAAGAAGAGAAAATATTGAAATCGTTATTCACATCATGAATGGACTTCCTGGTGAGGATGAAGCTGATATGCTAAATACCATCGAATTCATTAATAAGCTTGACATCCAGGGGATAAAAATCCATAGCCTTTGTATTTTAAAAAATACTAAAATGGGTGATGATTATTTAAAAAAACCATGGCCACTTCTAAGCCTTGAGGAATATGTTAAAATAACCGTCGAACAAATTAGACACCTAAGGGAGGATATAATTATCCACAGGCTTTCCGCTGATGCAGACCTAAATGATTTAATTGCCCCTCTTTGGACACGAAAAAAGCTTGTCGTTATGAATGAAATTGACAAGCTTATGCGTAAAAATAATTATTATCAGAGTGATCAATTTAAAAATGGCCATTCCTCATAAACAAGGAAATAATTTTCCTCAAAAATTTCTTCAAAGAGCCTTTGTGCTGTAAAGGGACATACAACAGAAATAAGCTTTAAATAAATAAGTGCTTCTCTTTCACTCATTTTATTAGCTAAAAGCTCATCATATAAAAACCTTGTAATAGATTCGATATATAAATCGAGTCTTTTATTTTCTAAATAGGAATTTAATTGGCTTGTAAGCTTATAAAGCTTTTCTTCAAAAGTAAAGCTATTATCTAAAAAACCCTCATGATATAATGATTCTATTTCATCAAGATATTGCTCATATTTAGCAATATGAAGCTTAGTCATTTCAAAATCATCTGATGGCTCATCACTTAATATATAAAGGCGATAGGCATCTGCTTTAGAATATCTTAGAATATCTCTTGTAAAATTAATATTTTGAGTATTATAAACAATTAATGCCTGCTCACTTACAGGGCTTAGCTTATATAAGGAATAGCATGCTTTTCCCTTATCACCAAGGGCGATCCTTATTAGATAGGGAATGATTAATTCCTCTATTATTCTATTCTCATTTTTAAATACCAACTCTTGAGCTTCAGGCTTAGCAATTGGACTATTAAGCTTAGAATCGATTCTTCCCTCTAAATAGCACATAAAGGCGTAGGCCAGCTCCTCAGTCATTTCAAAGCCAGATATTTCATATTCGCCATCTAGCTCCTCGTCATTATTAGCAAGAGCTCTCATTCTTTGATTATAGTAAAAGGGTAGATATTTTAAATCAGCGGCTTCTATTTCTCTTTCATTTTTAATAAGCATCGGAATTAAAACTCCATAGCCTTCCTTTTTAGAAATAATAAGCTTAGTTGAATCATATTTATATTCAACAGATGCCATTCCTTCTGAAATAAAGCTTGATTCCAATACAGAAGATGCCTCCTCTAGACCAAGGCCATTTAAGAAATCCGAATTAATTAAAAGATTATCTTCGATAATTTCTATACTATCAAGTCCAAATTCTTGGGTAAATTTCTCATCTTGCTCTCTTAAAGCTGGTACAAGAGGGTAAATAGCACAATCTGTATCATAGCTAATAAAAATTAAAACCTCTTCTCCCGTTAAGGGATTTAAAACGGTCATTCCTGAATATACTCCTGCCTGATAGCCATTTTGCAGATAGTGCTCAACAACACTAGCCTCCGTACTACATACATAAGGCATTACATCCATATATTTAGGATTAAGTAAAATCGCAACTACTCCTCCTAAATAGTATGATTTAGGAAGGCTTACCTTAATATCAATATGCTCCTTATAATTAGAAAACAAAAATTCAACAAATCTTTTTTTACCAAGACGTGCATAAATTTCCTTCTTCTTTTCCGCTTCAATTTGAAGGCTATCAATTAAAGCCTCCATTTCATTTATATAGGGAGCCATTTCAAAATAAAAATAATCATCCGTAGTTAAGCTTAAGGCTCCATCGGTTTTAGCATCATAAAAGCTATTATTTTTTTTTTTTCTCAACCGCCTCATAGCGATTATAGATTTTTATACCTAAGGAATCAGTTAAGACTAAGCCCTTTTCATAAAAAATATCCTTATTATAAAGCTTAAGGAAGCATTTTTCTATCTCAGCTAGTACAAAGCTATTTTCCTCGCTAATAACGGAGTCACTATCAAAGCCCACTCCCATGATATTTAAAACATCTAAATATTCATTAAATAGCTTTCTTGCATCTAAATAATGACTTAAAAGAAAGGAATAGCTTGTATATGAGTCCGTATCAATCGCTATTGTATAATAAACATTTTCCCCACACATCTTATAATATCTATTATAAGCATCAGCAAGAAGAAAGGGGTAAAGGCTTTTGCTAGTCATGCTATATGAATCAATTGAAGGAATAGCAGTTCTAATAATTCTTTTTTTCTTGAAGCGATCCTTTTCTAAATTAAAAACACGACTGCTTTGCCATCTTTCAATTATGCTTTTATTATACTCATCCATACTTTCACCACCTAACTTATTATAAAAAAAACTGCAAGGAGTTGCCTTACAGTGATTTTATTTATTGAGCATTTTTCTCAACATAGTCAACTAAATCGCCAACTGTTTTAAAGCTTTGAGCTGTATCATCATCAATTGTAATACCAAATTCATCCTCAAGCGCCATAATAACCTCAACTGCATCAAGGCTATCAGCACCTAAATCTTCACGGATATTAGCTTCTTTAGTAATTTTAGCTTGATCAATATTTAATTCATCAGAAATAATGCTTTTAATTTTATCGAAAGTTTCCATTTTATTTGCTCCTTTTATTGAAATTATAACTTATATACATTGCAAAAGCAAGTTAAATAAGACGTCCATTTGAAATTGTTTTAATAATGTAGTCCTTTTTTAAATTATCCGTTTTTTTAGTTAAAACCATCACTGATACACCTGAATGATGAATTTTATCAAGGATATCATAGATAATTACAGACCTTTCCTCATCTAAAGAACCCGTAGGCTCATCTAAAATAATAGCCTCAGGCTTTGACATTAAAATGCCTGCAAGATAAACTTTTATTCTTTCAAGGCCATTAAGGCTCATCATGCTTTTATAATTAATACCCTTCGCATCAACCATTAGAAGCGCCTTATCATATGATATAGCCTTATGATGAGAAATTAAAGCCATATTTTGAATGACATTTAAGCTATCATCAAAATAAATATTTGATGGCATAAATGCGATTTTAGTATCTAAAAGCTCAAGGCTTTTTTTAGAATATTCATCAATATCAATGCCATAAAGGGAAATACTACCCTCAGTTAGTTCTCTTGATTTAGTAATCAGATTAAAAATTGTCGTTTTACCTGAACCAACCGGACCACATATTACTAAATAATCGCCCTTATTAAAGCTTAAATTAATGTGATTAAGAATTATTTTGTCGTCATAGCTTTTGGTTAAATTAGTGATTTTTAAAATATTATTCAAGGCAGAATTTGACCTTTCTTTCCTCTAAATCGATTTCTTCAATTTTAGCTAATGACTCAACTCTAATTCCCTTACTTCTCAATCTCTTTCCACCCTGCTGATATGTTTTTTCAATTGCACAGCCAATTCCTGC
>URFB01000125.1 GCA_900547045.1 uncultured Mollicutes bacterium | reverse complement strand
TCTAGAATAAAGGTGGTACCGCGTTAATGACGTCCTTTTTTAGGATGTCTTTTTTTATTTTTAGGTGGTGATGTAATGCATCTTGAAACAAAAAGATTAATCATAAGAGATTTTAATAATAATGATTTAGATGCCTACTTCAAGCTTAAGGCTAATCCTTCATTAGCCTATTATGCTGGCTATAAACCCTACCCAGATTTAAAAACCGCTAAATATCGTCTTCAAAATATTTTAATGCTTCATGATTATTATGCTATAGCCTTAAAAAGCACGGGAGAGCTTATTGGTGATATTAATTTTTATAAAGATCCAATAAGAAGCTCAACTGATTCATTTCAGTTAGGCTTTACGCTTGATGTTCCTTTTTGGCATAAGGGCTTTATGACTGAGGCTCTACGAGCTTTTATTCCTTATTTATTTAAGCATTATAGCATTGATATTCTAACCTGTGTAACAATGATTGAAAATCAAGCATCTAAGCATGTTATTGAAGCTTTAAATTTCCATTATGATGGTATTATCAGACATTATAAACGACTATATACAGGTGATATGGCTGATTGTATGATTTATACTTTAACAAAAAATGAATTTGAAAGGAATGAATAAAATGAAAAATTTAAGTCCTAAATACGACCATAAGGCCGTAGAAGAGGGAAAATATGATTTCTGGCTTAAGGGTGGATTCTTTGAGGCCGGAGATACCTCTAAACAACCATTTACAATCGTTATTCCACCACCAAATGTAACAGGTAAGCTACATTTAGGTCATGCATGGGATACATCTATTCAGGATATGATTATAAGAAGAAAGCGTATGCAAGGCTATGATGCCCTATGGATTCCTGGAATGGACCACGCAGGTATTGCAACCCAAGCTAAGGTTGACAAGAGATTAAAGGATCAAGGAATCTCTCGTTACGACATTGGACGTGAAAAATTCCTTGAGCAAGCCTGGGGTTGGAAGGAAGAATATGCTTCTATCATTCGTAAGCAATGGGCAGCCTTAGGTCTTTCTCTTGATTACACAAAGGAAAGATTTACTCTTGATGAGGGTCTAAATAAGGCTGTAAATCATGTCTTTATTACTCTTTATAATAAGGGCTATATTTATCAAGGTGAAAGAATTATTAACTGGGATTGTCAGGCAAAGACTGCTCTTTCTAACATCGAGGTTATTCATCAGGATGATGAGGGTGCCTTCTATTTCTTTAAATATCCATTTACTGATGGTTCAGGCTATGTAATGATAGCTACAACTCGTCCTGAAACAATGTTTGCTGACCAAGCAATCATGGTTAATCCTAAGGATGAAAGATTTAAGAATATTGTTGGTAAAGAGGTTTATATTCCAGGTACTGAAATTAAGATTCCGGTTATTACTGATGAATATGTTGATATGGAATTTGGAACAGGCTGTGTTAAGTGTACGCCTGCCCATGATCCTAACGATTATGAGGTAGGACGTCGTCATAATCTTGCGATGCCACTTTGTATGAATGATGATGGTACAATGAATGAAATGGCTGGTAAGTATCAAGGTATGGACCGCTTTGCTTGTCGTGAGGCCTTAATTAACGATTTAAAGGAAATTGGCTTATTTGATCATCTTGAGAAGATTGTTCACTCAGTTGGACACTCAGAGCGTACCGGTGTTGTAGTAGAGCCTCGTCTTTCTAAGCAATGGTTTGTAAAGATGGATGTTCTTGCAAAGCAGGTACTTGAAAATAAGGAATATGAATTCGTACCAGAAAGATTTAATGGAACATTAAAGAACTGGTTAACTAACATTCAGGATTGGTGTATTTCTCGTCAATTATGGTGGGGTCATAGAATTCCTGCTTGGTACAAGGATGGCGAAACTAAGGTTTGTGAAGCATGTCCAGGAGAGGGCTGGGTTCAGGATGAGGATGTACTAGATACATGGTTCTCATCAGCTTTATGGCCATTTTCAACAATGGGCTGGCCTGAAAATACTGAAATGCTTAAGAGATACTATCCAACTGATGTATTAGTTACAGGCTATGATATTATTTTCTTCTGGGTATCAAGAATGCTATTTGAGGGTATTGAATTTACTGGTCATGCTCCATTTAAGCAGATTTTAATTCATGGTTTAATTCGTGACCCTCAGGGAAGAAAGATGTCTAAATCACTTGGAAATGGTGTTGACCCATTTGATGTTGTCGAAAAGTATGGCTGTGACTCACTTCGTTACTTCCTAAATACTAATTCATCTCCAGGCTTAGACCTTCGTTATGATGAAACAAAGATTGAATCATCATGGAATTATTTAAATAAGATTTGGAATATTTCTCGATATGTAATGATGAATCTTGAGGGCTACCATGAGCTTGATCTTAAGTCTTGCAAGCTAAATTTACCATCTCGTTGGATTTTAGCTAGATTAAATCAGGTTATTAAAGAGGTTGATTATAACTTCGACAAATATGAATTTGGTGAGGGAAATAAGGCTCTATATAATTTCGTTTGGAATGATTTTGCATCATGGTATGTAGAATTCTCTAAGCTTGATTTACAATCAAATAATGAAGAAAGCAAGAACATTACACAAAATGTATTAGTTTATGTTTTAATGCAAATTATTAAGATGCTTCACCCAATTGTGCCATTTATCACTGAAGAGATTTACCAAACTCTACCTCATAAGGATGAATCTATTACTATTTCATCTTGGCCAACAGTAGTAGATGAATTCAATGATGATAAGGCTATTAAGTCTTTAAATATTGTAATGGAAATTATTTCTTCTGTAAGAAATGAGCGTGCTAAGGCAGGTAAGGCTCCATCAGCTAAAATCGACATTCGTCTTGAGGCTAAGTCAGATGAGTCTTTAAGCATTCTAGAGTCAGCTCAAAATTATTTAGTTAAATTTACTAATCCAAATAATCTTACCATTACAAATGAAAAGGCAAGCCTTGAAAACCAGGTTGTTGTGGTATTAAATGACGTAACAATTTATATTCCAACTAATGACCTAGTTGATATTGAAGAGGTTATTAAGAAGCTAGAGTTTGAGCTTAAGAAGCTTGAAGGAGAATTATTAAGAAGCAATAATATGCTTAATAATCCTAACTTCGTTAACAAGGCTCCTGAGGCTAAGATTCAAGCAGAGCGCGATAAAAAGGCTATGTATGAAGAAAAGTATAATGAGGTTAAGGCTCATTTAGCATCAATTAAAAAATAAATATTTAAAGAGTAAGCATTAATTTGCTTACTTTTTTTAAAATAAAATTTATGTGCAAATCATTTGAAGATATTATAAATTAAAATTATAATATATGTGTACTTGGTACAGGAGGTAATTTTATGTCACAAAAGGTAGATAATTTAGTTCAAATGCTAGATACTTATGTATCAGATGGAGGATACCACTTAAATGTTAATGTTTTTAATCGTGAAACATTATTAGATGCTCAAAAGCATCCTGAGAAATATCCTCAGCTTACAATTCGTGTTTCAGGATACGCTGTAAATTTCATTAAGCTTACAAAAGAGCAACAAGACGATGTAATTAGTCGTACTATTCACGAATCAATGTAAGATTTGCCAGCTTCGGCTGGCTTTTTTTACGCAAAATCGTGGCTAATTTAGCAAATATCTTATATAATGAGCACAGGAGCTGATCGTATGGACTTTTTTAAAGCGCTAGATAAATTATTAAAAAACAATCAAATTAATGACGCAAGAGCCTTAATTGAAGATAGCCTTGAGATGGCAATTAAGGAAAATAATACGGCCTTAATTATTCAGGTGCTTAATGAAGCTATTGGCTTTTACCGCGATCTTTCAGAGTTTGATACAAGCGTAAAATATGCTAAAGCCTTATTTAATTTAATTAGTAAAATAAAGCTTAACGAGCATGATGAGGTATCAACCCTTATCAATATCGCCAATGCCTTTAGAGCTGGTAGCTTAGTTAAGGAGTCAATGGAAATTTTTGATCTTGCCCTTGCTAAATATCAGGAGTATAATCTTGGCGATAATAATTTACTAGCAGCGCTATATAATAATTGGGCCCTTTTATATGAGGCTTTAAATAATTATAGAAAATCAACAGAGTTGTTAAATAAGGCCTTAGAAATTGTAACTGATGAAATAAAGGTGGCCTCAACCCATGTTAATCTTGGTATGTGCTATTTAAAACTTGATGATTTGACATCGGTAAAAAAAGAAATTGAATCATCTAGTGCTTGCTTTTTAGCTCATAAAAATGATTTTCACTATAGTGGCTATTTAGCCTTATGTGCTAAATATTATAATTTAGTAAAAAATGATGAAGAGGCGATTAAATATTATGAGGAAGCCCTTGCTAATTTACTTAAAACAGTTGGTCAAAACTCCTTCTATAAGGAATTAAAGGAAGAGCTTTTTAAATTATATGATA